>CAZQGP010000124.1:0-5638 GCA_964593075.1 uncultured Candidatus Saccharibacteria bacterium | reverse complement strand
TGCCTCAATCGGCAAGGAATATCAGAACTGATAATATTTAATTAATAAGTTATAATTATAAGAATGAAAAATTTTGCATACAAAATAACGGGAGGAGAACCGATAAAGGGGACAATTGGTTGTCTTGGGGCAAAAAATTTTGCAACCAAGGCGATGGTGGCTGCCCTTTTGACTCATGATAAGAGTGTTTTAACAAACGTACCGGACATCGGCGATATCGATCTCACGTTAGAGATGTTAAAGGCGATAGGAGTAAAGATTGATTATGATAAAAAGAATAGTAGGGTTGTAATTGATCCCTCGGGGATCTCAACTTATAAAGTTCCAAACCCTGATTCAGGGAGCAATAGAATCCCGATTTTACTTCTAAGCCCTCTTTTGCATCGCTTTGGAAAGGCAGAAGTTCCGGTTCTTGGTGGCTGTAATATTGGCAAAAGAAATGTCGACTTCCATATTGAAGCGATTAGGAAATTTGGAGGAATAATTGAGTGTGATAATAATGGATACACTGCATTTACTAAGAAAGGATTAACTGCGACACAAATTACTTTGCCTTATCCAAGTGTTGGGGCGACTGAAACTTGTTTATACCTAAGCGTACTTGCGAGAGGAACAACTATTATCAACAATATCGCTCTAGAGCCTGAAATTATGGCATTAATTACGATGCTTAGATCAATGGGAGCAATAATCTTCACTACCCCAAGTAGAACAATAAAAATAGAGGGAGTCTCTAAACTGCAAGGTACGAAAACGAAAATTCTAGGAGATAGAATTGAGGGAGCGTCTTGGGCTTGCTTGGCATGCGCTTCAAAAGGGGATATCGCGGTCGAAGGGATTGTCCCTGAGACTCTAGGCAACTTCCTCTCGTATTACCAGAAAATTGGAGGAGGTTTTGAGATAATGGGAGAAGAAAAAATGCGGTTTTTTCAAAAAACTAAATTGGTAGCAACTAATATCGAAACAGATGTTTACCCAGGATTTTCGACCGATTGGCAGCAACCATTTGCGATACTCTTGACACAAGCTGAGGGGGTATCAAATATGCACGAAACAGTCTATGAGCAAAGATTTGGTTATTTGGCGGCTCTCAACAAATTAGGTGCGAATACGAAGCTTTCAACGGATTGCTTAGGTGAGAATTGTCGATTTGAAAAACAGGGATTTAAGCACAGCGCTACGATAATTGGGCCAACCCCGCTACGTGCAAACGGCATATTAGAAATACCAGATCTCAGGGCTGGTTTGGCATATCTCATTGCGGCCGCCATTGCCGAAGGGACAACTACTTTAACTGGTATTGAAATGATTGAAAGGGGCTACGGGAATCTGCCAAATCGACTTAACAATATTTTAGAGATCGAGAAGATTGAAATTTAATCGTTTCTATAAAACTAACTTATATATATTACCGTCAGCATTAACATAAAGGTTCGTGCCAACAACACAAACGCCTGATAAATTATTGAATTTATCGGAAATTTGTTGGCTAATGAATTTCCCATTTGAGTCAAGAATAATCACGCGTTTTTTTGACGGATCTGTGATATACAGGCCGGGGACTCCTTCGTTAGCAAAAATCGTATTCGGGCTATTTAGGGTAAACGGTAAGTCGGTAATGTTGAAATCCTGTTTTTTGCCGGACAGATACTTTGATACTTGTCCAGTATTCCCCAAAACGTAGATACTGCTATCAGTCGCTAAACTAACCCCATCTTTAACCGTACTTCCGTCAGTGATGTAGTCTGTCCTTTTAGCATAACCAGTGCTCGTTTTAAGTCTTTTATATATTGTGCCATTCACACCGTCTAAGGAATAAATATTAGTTAGATAACTGGTTAAAGCGGTCGCTTTCTCAACCTCACCAGACATATCTTGTTTGTTTAATTTAAGTTCAATTGTATCAAACTCATAAACGATACTTTGGTCGGTAAAAAGAACCAGAACGCTTCGGCGGGGGACAGCCGTCGTAGCAACAATCTTTCCATCTATTGGTGGTTTATCAATGGCGATTGAGGCCTCTCCGTTTGTGGAGCTGATAGCTGCGATTGAGGCATTATCTTTATTGATCAAATAGAGATTTTGACCGATTGCATACGGACCAAAAGGATTTGTTCCAGCGATATTTTTTGCGTCAGAAAAAACCTCAGGATTAATTCGAACAACGCCCTCAGCTTTGTCTAAAGAAACACGAATTTTAGCCAATAAGGATTTGGCTTCTTCGCCAACATTTTTATCAGTAGCGAGCTTGTTGGCAGTTGTTTCGGCGTTTCTTAAGGCATCGGTTGCTTTTTGCTTCTCTCCGCTAGCCAAAGCGGCCTGAGCTGTATCATACTCGCCTTGAGCTTGAGTTAGTGAATCTTGAGCAATTTTTATTCTTTCATTGTTCTCATTAGTTTTCCAAATGAAAAAAACACTTGTGCTAATAACAAGTAAAACAAAAATTGAAATAATTATTATGCTCTTCTTTTTTCCGGTCAACTTCTTTGAAGTTTTCTGTAATCTACGACCAAACTTTTTAGCGATAGAAAAATCTACCTTTTCTAGTTTAAGCCATTTTGGTTTGTGATCTGACTCTTTGATATATATATCTTGATTCGTTGCCTTTTTTGGCTTTTCGAGAATTGTTTCTTCGGATTCTTTAATTGTCAAATCTTCAAAATCTTCTTTTGTAATAATTGATTCATCTGTTTCAAATAAAACTTTTTCCTTCGAGGGCTTTTTTGTTCCTTTAGTTGATTTAGAATTGGAAATTAAATCTTTTATTTTTTGATAGCCGAGAACAAAAGGTGGAACAATAAAATCTTGAGCTAAGGCTACAACCCCCAGCCAGGACATGGTTAATATCGAGAGAATTTTCTTAATAAAAGGCGTTGAAGATTCTATTGCATTCTGAACCGGTTTTTTGGGTTCAGAGATCCAGACCTCATCGGGCTGTTCTTCTAGGGTTTCATTTGATGCGACTTCAGGAGTAATCGCTTCCAGAATTAATATCGCATTTGGATTAGTTTCACTAGAGTTTCCTTCTACCAAATCAGCCAAATGGCTAATCGCGACAGTCGGCTGGAAATCTAAGACATATTTTTGTAACTCATCTTTTGAAACATGGAAAAAAACACCAGGAGTGGCGATTACAACTTTATCGTTTTCTAAAAGTTCCCCGCTTGCTACATTCATAAATGTTCGAAGTGGATTAACGGTGTCACTACTTAAATCGTCACTAATGTGGCTAGATTTTTCCCCTCGATATAGATAAGCCTCTGTTTTACCCGCTTTTGTGATATGAAGTGTTTTATCACTGAGTACAACTAATATTGCATTAAGATTTCTCAACCAGCTGGTATTGCCTTGTTGGGTTGCTTCGCCAAGTTCTTCGTTGACCTTTGCTAAAGCTGCCTCAAAACTGGTGAGCGGGTCTCGATTCAAATCTTGATAATATTCGCCATGAAAAGCGTCCAAGATTAATTCAGTAATTTCCTGAGCTTCTTTACTGGGTGCATTAATATTAATTACAGCATAAATCGAGCCATGGCTACGTTCTGTGACGTCCAAAGGAATGTGTTCGTAAGTTATGGCAACACCTTTGCTTCGGCTGCCGCGCCTTGATTCGGTTAAAAGTTTAGCTGTTCTGGCAATAATTTTTTTAGACATTTTCACTTAATTTATAGACTAAAACCTTCAGAAACTATAACATTATTTATTTATTTCTACAACTTTTTGTAGAAATGGAAAAGCCCGGCGCAAAATGCAGCCGGGCTTACCCGTCATCGAGAATTTTTTGGCCATCTTTAAGCCAAATTTGGACACGACCCAGGTTTATATATAGAGCTAAGACGCACCCCAGGGCAACAACAAGCCAAAAAAGAATAATCGGCCACGTTGGCCCAGAGTTTAAAGAAAACGCTTCATAAGCGTAGATGACCGTGGCCAAAACCGATAGAATGACATATCCGCCGGTGATAGTTATGTGTAGAATAAATCGTACTTTTCGACTTGTTCGCGCGCTTTTCCTTATTATTTTGCCAATTGCCGCAGAGATCAGCAAAATGACAGTTGGCCAAAAAAATATTGGATGAGTAAGGGCAACGGCGATCAAGATAATTGGGAAGAAGACCGTATCACCGATCCTATCAAGTTTCTTCCCGATCTCTGTCTCCCAATGGAATTTTCTTGCCAGCCAACCGTCGAAAAGGTCGGTCATAAGGGCAATAACTAGGATCACAAAAGCTTCAAGCCACATCTCGCGCGTGATGACTAAAACAAATGAAAACAAAGAAAGGCCGATTCTTGAAACACTCAGGATATTAGGGATTTGTCGCAACAATTCTATCTCCTCTATGAAAGGTATAAATTTACTCACGATTAACGTGCGGAGTGATTATATAACTAAAGCATTAATAAGTCAATGTTCTCGTCCTAGATTAAAGTTCGAACCGTGACACCCCTGAAAACCTCGTAAGGGGTTCTGTATCCCAATCTTTTCCTTGGTCTATGATTGATTTTAGTCACAACGTTTTTAACTTGCTTTGAATCAATACTACCGAAGTAGGTTCCTTTTGGAAAGTATCTTCGGATTAAACCATTGGTGTTCTCATTGGTGCCTCTTTCCCAGGACTGATATGTATGAGCAAAGTAGGCGCTCATTTTAGTTTGTTTCTCAGTAGCCTCAAAGTCGGCGAACTCTGTTCCATTGTCATAGGTAATTGTTAGTTTCTTTGCCCTTGGTATCTGTTTAAATGATTTTACTGAGACCTCACTGACCATCTCTGATGAAACTGTCTTCATCAGATCGGCCAGGAGAAAGCCACTCACTCTTTCAACGTGGGTTAGGATTCTGGCTGTTCTCTCTTTACCAACAATGGTATCACCTTCCCAATGACCCATCTCTTCTCTTAGATCTACTGAAACGGGCCTAATATCAATCGATTTCTTTACGGAAAGGCCTTCTCGGAAAGCCTTCCTTAGATTTCCAGCCTTAGTCCGGCGATATTTATTGCACTTTCTAGGAAGGAGATGGTGAAGTTCTTTTCTCGGGTTTACGTAGTTGTAGATGGAAGTGGGAGAAGAAAGACTAAAGCCCCATTCCAGCATCATTCTTCCGGCTACCTGCTGTGGGCTCCAATCCTTTGCGAGAAGACGCAAGACAGTGCCTGTGAGCTCTTCATCCCGTCCGAGCTTTCGATGGCACTGGTTAGCTTCACGTCTTCTTTCTAGGGACCTTCGATGGGCCAACCGAGGCTGGTAATGATCACGACCACCATTACCGTTTACTTCGTTTGCAATGGTGGTTGCACTAGCCCCAATATTCCCGGCACACTGCCGGTAGCTTAAGCCTTCCTTTAATAGGGCGCTTAAACATATCCGGTCATCTCTGCTAAGATGGGTGTAAGACATCCTTTTTCCTCCTTTTGTTTGTTGTGTTACAACCACATTCTAAAGGATACGGATTAGGATGTCTTTTTTAGTCTTAGTGTCACGGTTCGAAGTGTAATTTACGTAATCTTGTAGTCTTTGTAGTTGTATAAATTCTTGTTGGGAAACATATCTTACGGAGTTAATATAATAAGTAGGAATATAAATAATATGGATTACAACAAATATGTCGACCGATAGATCAACTGCTGATTATATAGTAGAG
>CAZQGP010000123.1:0-6851 GCA_964593075.1 uncultured Candidatus Saccharibacteria bacterium | reverse complement strand
CAGACGAACAGCCATCGGCTGAGAAGGGAATAAATGTTTAAGAATCTCGCGAAAAAAATATCATTAATTACAGCCATATTTATGGTTTTCCAGGTCGCTTCAATCGGACTAGGATTTGGAGTACAGGGGGCTTTGGCTGCTGAAGATAGCACACCTCCAGCCGGTGGGTTACTAACAGTTATCACTAATAACCACCCATCTCCAGGTATTACAGTTGCAACCCCAACAGCCGGCGTCTATGCAGTTACTCCAGCCTTAACAGGAGAAGACCAACTTACATCATTAACTGTTGTTGTTACAGATGCAGGTCTTAATACTACTGCCGTTCCAGCTTATGTTGATGGAACTGAAAACGGGACTATGGTTCATGGTAGTGGTGATGTTTGGACTTGGACTCCAGGCTCAGGCGTAAACTTCACTGAAGGTTCACATTATCTAACCGCTACATTCTCAGATAATGCTGGAAACACTACTTTACTAAGAGCTAACTTTACAACTGATAGAACAGCTCCAGATCTAGCTACCGTTACCGCTACAATCAATGGCGTAGAACAGACAAAAACCAAAGCAGAGAGCTTAACTGCCAGAAAAGATCAAAGTGTTGGAACGATAACTGCGGCTTTAACTGAAAGTGCCACATTAGTTGGTGGAACAGGAACAATCACAATCTCTGGACCTCTCGGTCCTTTAGGTGAAGTGGTAACTAATGCTCCTTATGGAACATTTACAGTAAGTGGAAGCACAGTTACAATTACTCCATATTCAGGCAATGCAGCTTTAGCTAAAATTGGAACATTTACTTTTACAGTTGCAGCCAACCAAATACAGGACGTAGCCGGAAATAGAAATATTGAAACTAACTTTACAATGGAAGTTTCGCTAAGTAACGTCGCAACGGTTACATCTAGCACCTACACGGTAAGCGCTGGAGGAACTACCAATGAGACAATAAGCAATGTTCAGGTTGGAACTTCAAAAACTGATTTCTTGGCAGCCCTAACAAAAGGTCAAGACGATCAGACTTGGATTGATACTGGAATTGCTAATCCAGTCGTAACTGGGAATGTTCTAGTAGTTACCGCTCAAGGCGGATCTCCAACAGTAACTTATACAATTACTGTTAATACGCAAGCTCCACCTCCAGTCACTAACTTAATCGTTACGATAAACTCAAGTGGAAAGCCTGTTTTAACCTGGGTTAATCCAACGGCTGGAACATATTCTGGACTATATATTTATCGAGATGGCGTATATTATGCGCCTGTTGGCGTTGGTACTGCGACATTCACTGATCTTGCTGTGGAACCTGGGAAAACATACAGCTATATGGTTTCAACTCTTAATTCCTTTGGAGGGACCCCTTCATCTTCAACCAGCATAACTATTCCGCGGCTGGAGTTACCGACAATTTCCTCTAACCTTATCGCCTCATCGGGGATTAGTGATTCTGAACAGATATCAACTGGTGGAGCCGAAGCCTCAAAGGAGGTTAAGGCAAACATTGATTTAAACAAAAAGGATGATAAGCAAAAAGATGAAAGTAGTGGATTACCAGCATGGGGTATTTTTATGCTAGTACTGCTAGCAGTTGTGGGTGGTTATCTATTCTACACTCAAAAATCAAGTTCATCTAAGACGAATGCGGTTCCAACAGCTCCAAAAACGACTCAAACAAAACCAAAAACAAAGCCAAGGACAACACCAAAGAAGAAATAGATAAAATCATATATTATTTATTTAAGAAGACTATTCTAATAAGGGTAGTCTTCTTTGTCTACTTGCTCAGAACGTAACAAATTGGTATATTTATGTTAGGAGAAAATAATGAATAAAGAAGTGAAAGACAAAAAGCCACGAGAACCGGAAGAGACAAGCGAAGGGGTCCAGCTGTGTACACATTGTGAAAGTCAGATGGTAATTGAAGAAGGAAAAACAATCTGTCCAAATTGTGACGGTGAAATCGATTTCTTCGGCGACAAGGAAGAATGAAGATGGGAGACTTCTTTTCACGCTTTAATACTGACTATTTTTTTAAAGTACCCGTTAGCTCAAGAATCATCTATTTTTGGCTAATTCTTTATGGGATTCTATTTATTGGCACACTAGTAATATATTTTATTTTGAGAAGAAAGGGCAAAAAGGAGAAACCGTATCTGCCTTTTTCAAAGAAATTGATATGGATGGACCTCTCAATCTCAATTGTTGGTCTGTTGTTTGTCTTCGCTCGATATGAAAAATTGAATATATATGCTTGGCGTTTTTGGCAAACACTTGCCTTTATAACCTTAATCGCAGCTAACACCTGGTTGATAATGGAATATAGAAAGCTAAGGAAAGAATTGATTCGCTTTAAGGCCTCGCAAAGAAAAGAAAAATGGTTAAAGAAGAAAAAGCGCTAAATAATCGTTGACATAAACTTTAAATATTGATAATATAACAGGAGTCTTTAAAACGCATAAATAATAAGAAAAAACAACGGCCTAACAACGACCGATATGTATTTTATGCGCTAAGTCCTTTGACAGCAGAATAATAGCAGAATGATATTTTCGAGCCAAAATAACTTGTCAATTCGAGCCCCTAAAAGGGCTCAAAAATAAAGTCTTTTAACCAGAGGACTATAAACAAACTGTTCATGTTGGATGCAAGTCCAACTTTTTGGAGAGTTTGATCCTGGCTCAGGATGAACGCTGGCGGTATGCTTAACACATGCAAGTCGAACGAACCTTCGGGTTAGTGGCGAACGGGTGAGTAATAAATTGGTATCTGCCTCGAAGTGGGGTATAGCTTACCGAAAGGTGAGGTAATCCCCCATAGCATTAGCAATAATTAAAGTAGCAATACGCTTCGAGAGGAACCTTTTTCCTATCAGCTTGTTGGTGAGGTAATGGCTCACCAAGGCGACGACGGGTAGCTGGATTGAGAGATTGATCAGCCACACTGGAACTGAGACACGGTCCAGACTCCTACGGGAGGCAGCAGTGAGGAATTTTCCACAATGGGCGAAAGCCTGATGGAGCAATACCGCGTGAGGGATGACGGTTTTCGGATTGTAAACCTCTTTTAAATAGGAAGATTATGACGGTACTATTTGAATAAGCATCGGCTAACTACGTGCCAGCAGCCGCGGTAATACGTAGGATGCAAGCGTTATCCGGAATTACTGGGCGTAAAGCGTGTGTAGGTGGTGCGTTAAGTTAAATGTTAAATCCTCAGGCTCAACTTGGGGGCTGCATTTAATACTGGCGTGCTTGAGGATGGTAGAGGTAAGCGGAATTAGCGGTGTAGCAGTGAAATGCGTAGATATCGCTAGGAACACCAATGGCGAAGGCAGCTTACTGGAACATACCTGACACTGAGACACGAAAGCGTGGGGAGCGAACGGGATTAGATACCCCGGTAGTCCACGCCGTAAACGATGGTCACTAGCTGTTAGAGGATTCGACCCCTTTAGTAGCGAAGCTAACGCGTTAAGTGACCCGCCTGGGGAGTACGGTCGCAAGGCTAAAACTCAAAGGAATTGACGGGGACCCGCACAAGCGGTGGAACGTGTGGTTTAATTCGTCTCTAAGCGAAAAACCTTACCGAGGCTTGACATCTCCGGAAGATTTTAGAAATAAGATTGTGCCCGAAAGGGAACCGGATGACAGGTGCTGCATGGCTGTCGTCAGCTCGTGTTGTGAAATGTTCGGTTAAGTCCGTTAACGAGCGCAACCCTTGCCGTATGTTATATTTCTCATACGGGACTATCCTGGTCAACAGGGAGGAAGGTGGGGATGACGTCAAGTCAGCATGGCTCTTACGCCTCGGGCTACACACGCGTTACAATGGCTAGTACAATGAGCTGCGAACTCGCAAGAGGAAGCTAATCTCATCAAAGCTAGTCTCAGTTCGGATTGAGGGCTGCAATTCGCCCTCATGAAGTCGGAATCGCTAGTAACCGTGAATCAGCACGTCACGGTGAATACGTTCCCGGGTCTTGTACACACTGCCCGTCACACCACGAAAGTTAGTAATGCCCGAAGTACACTTATGTGTCCTAAGGTAGGATTAGCGATTGGGGTGAAGTCGTAACAAGGTATCCGTACCGGAAGGTGCGGATGGATCACCTCCTTTCTAGGGAGTATTTCCTAGTTTTTTAAACTAGAAAATCTTCCAGGTCGGCCCGACAACTTTGTCGGAAGGACTCGAAATGCTTCTGCTATTATTCAGCTGTCAAAAGCTGGTAAAAAATTCCGCTTCGGTGGAATTTTTTATTGTCTCGAAACTTATTTTAGGTTTCATCTAGATAAAGAGATAATATCTTGAAGAGATTCGGACATATAAAAATCGAAATTGATTATAAATATTAAAGATTAGGGTTAGGTCGATAAAGTCGAAATAGAAAAAGGACGGGAGCGCGAATTGAACGCGCTCAACCGTCCATGTGAATCATCCATATTTGGCTAATTAGGATTTGTTTTTTTTGTTTTACATATTTTTTGCAGGCGATCGTGGGTACAGATTAGAAAAACACCTATACAAAAGAGGCCAACGGCCACAAAGATGAACCAATTTTTGTCTAACATTTTGAAATAAACCGAGAGTATAATTAGAAACAAAAGTAAATAAAAAACAAAAAAACCCCAAAACTTAAAATCGTATATATTTTTCACAGTCACTTACCTTCCCTCTAGATTATCTCGGTCATAAACCTTAATATGGTATCCAACCACATAAAGAAATCTGATGTGACATGCAAGACCAATTACCAGAAGATGGATGTTATTTAGAGCAAGACCAAGAAGAAAAATGAGGCAGTTGACTAAAATATTTCCGATCACAACGCGATCAAAACACCGGTTCGTGATCCACCTGTCTCTAATCCACCAAATCATTTTACTCGCTCCTTATTGAGTAACAAGGTACAAAACAATAAAGTATTTATACAGCTATAAGCCTACAAAGTCAAAGGCCAAATAGCATCTACCTAACTAAACGATTGAAAATATAAGTATATTTTGATAAAATATGGTTTGATAAAAGGCAATTAAAGTAAGTAGGTTGGTTAGGGCGATTAGCTCAGATGGTTAGAGCGCGTCACTGATAATGACGAGGTCGCAGGTTCAATTCCTGCATCGCCCACCAAATAAAGAGAAGGGGGAGTATGCTATTAAGAATTGTTATCAGTTTATTTTTGTTTGTTATAGGTTTTTTATTTGTTTGGAAAACAAGAAAAATCACATTAATAACAGGTGAATTTGGTTGGACAAATAGATATTTTGGAGCGGGTGGTACTTACACATTTTATCGAGTTTTTGGAGTGTTCTTAATCCTTGTTTCATTTGCTCTTCTATTTGGTTTTTTAAATTTCATGTTACCGTAATTTTTGGGCCTGTAGCTCATCTGGTAGAGCGCCTCGTTTGCACCGAGGAGGTGGCAGGTTCGAGTCCTGTCAGGTCCACCAAGATTTTTCAAAAAGACTTCTTATTAAGTATTTTTTATTTTAAAAACATAAGACCGCTCTAAATCAGAATTATTTATGTTAACATATAACCATGGAAAAAATTGAAGAGCCAAACGACGTTGTAGAATCAAGCATTCCGGTCGGCAGCGATGATATGCCTAGAGATCCTGGAATTAAACCCGATAAGGAATTAAGAGAATACTCAAGGGATTATCATAAAGAAGAAAGAAGAGAAACTGCTAGGGAAATACTAGACAAAAGAAAAGAATATTTTGATAAACAAGACGAACTCAGTGATAAGATTAGGCAATTAAGACTTGAAGTAGCAAGCAAAAAAGGCGAGGCTGAACAACTAGCAGAACAAGTAGAACTATTAGAAGATGCATTAGCAGAGAGTAAGAAGGGACTAATCTCAAGGTTACTAGACAGAGATAGAATAGAAGAACTAGAAGATCAACTTGGTATAAAAGAAAATGATATTGATAAGGCTTGGGATGAAATAGAGCTAAAGTCTAGACAGATTGCTGAAATAGAAAGGTTGCTCCAAGACGAGTCACAACTTGAAGAAGCTAGAGCGATGATTGGTCAGTTCTACGAAGGCCAATTACCCAAATACATGGAATATCTGAGAGAGACAGATGTCCAAAAGGTTATGAGAGATCATGATGTTCTTTTTGTGCATGGGATAACGATGGGCCTGACGCCAATGGGGAACACCTTTTTTAGTAAGGCTGCATCAATTGAATCTAGGGTTTGCGCTGTGTTGTTGTTGAATCCCGATATCTCTTGTTCATCCATAAGAAAAGGCGAATCTAGGGCTTGGAGCAGGTTTGGATTACTTTTGAGAGGTGGCCGCATTAGAAGTGCAGACCCAACTGACGTAGCTACTATGGCACTGCCGGAAGGCAAAAGAACTCATAGTTCAAGCGTTGAAGAAATGGCACAAAATCCCGGCGAAAGAATAGCGACAAGCATAAATTATGATAATAAGCCATCAAATTACAACGAATTTGTTATACGAAACACAGAGATTTGTGGATTTTATATTCAAGAAGAAGAAATAAATAAGGTAATTCATGACCTGCGGAAAGAATTAGAACTTAAGACGACGGAAGAGGTCATTCAAAGATTAACTCAAGAAACAGGACTACCAACTTATATTATGTCAGAAGGCCGAGTATATGAGTCAATGGTCGCTAGCATAGATGGCGAAATTAAACTTGTTAAAGGAAAAGAGCTTGAAATTGAAGACGTGTTAAGTTTAGCAGTGCCAGAAGATATTAAAGAAAAAGCAACAGCAAAGCTCGAGCATGATTCTCCTTTTGCAGAATTTCTTATTCAAGACTTTCTGTGCCTTGAATCATGGGATCAGGGCAGGCTCATTATGCTTAGATACCATATAGGC
>CAZQGP010000122.1:0-10590 GCA_964593075.1 uncultured Candidatus Saccharibacteria bacterium | reverse complement strand
CATGAGCCCTATTGAAAAAATCCCCATAATTTATCAAAATATCGCCGATAAAAAGAATCTCTTTTACATCGGAATTCAACTGCTTTGCCTGAGCTTCGCTTTCAATCAGCACAACAGAGCCATTATTTAATTTCACAATAGGGCCTTCTATCTCTGCTAATCTACGTCCTACTGCAGTCGCTTCGTCAACAGAGTTTTCATAACCTAATTCCTCTAATTGTTTACGCAGTTCTTTATGGGCTTCTCCGTCTAATTGTCCTCCATTTTCTTCTACTGCCTTATCAAAAATTGCCCTTCTTGCATATCCCTTGATCCCCAAGCCCATTTCGCCATCCCTTTCCCTATCTTCCAATTCTGCCATACCCATAACTAGATTCTGTTGTTCAGCATCGTCAAATTTCATTCGACCGTAATCATTGGACTCGGTGTGAAGATACTCCTTGACTGCTGGATGCCAATCCTTATTTTCGCCCTGTGTTGGTTTTTCTCCCATTATACAGCCTCCTTAGATAATGAAAATTATCATATATTTTTATTATATACTATAGTAGTGTTAGCGCAAAGTAGTCGATATAGTTCATCAGAAATCTACTCCAAGCACTTCCCTTAGGCTCACTAAAAATAGCCTCCAAATAGTTGTCGAAGAAGCCTTGAGGAAACAAACTATTTGTCAAAGTAGCACCATACCTCCTATGCTTAAGCTGTCGAGCAATAAACAAAAGGAGAATATGATGCTACACGATAAGTATAGCAAATTAGACTATGTCCAAAACAGAAAGTCAGATTACTGGCGAGCAAAACGTAGAGACAAAGGTGTAATCCTTGGCGAAGTAGAAAAGCTCACTGGCTACAATCGCCATTACGCCGCCTGGCTACTTGGGTCTCATCAGAATCTTGTTAAGTCAAAACCAGCTCAGAGGCGGGCTAAAAGTCGCTTCTACGGACCCGAGGTCCGACAGGTCGTTCTGGCAGTCAGAAAAGCTCAGCTAGGAGCTTGTGCTGAGCTAACACAGCCAACACTGACAACGATGACAGAAAAGCTAGTAGATTGTCATGAACTAGTACAACCGGACAGTGACACTATGGAGAAGCTAGGAACTATTAGCCTTTCAACAGTGAAAAGAATCTTTCAAACTGATTATGACCGAAGCTACCAGAAGCTGAAACTCCATGGTGGGATGACCACCCCCGGAACGGCTCTCAAAGCCCAAGTAGCAGTGAGGGTGGGCTTCTGGGATGTGACCAAGCCAGGCTATTTTGAGATTGATACGGTCGCTCATAACGGCGGTGACCCTAATGGAACATTCATCTATACGGTGAATATGACTGACGTAATATTGGGATGGACAGAACCAGAAGCAATTATGGGCAAGGGTGAGAAAGCAACTGTTATGGCCATTGATGATATCAAGGAAGATTTGCCTTATGAACTGGTGGGTCTCGATTCTGATGGTGGCAGTGAGTTTATTAACTGGCACCTGCATCGATATTGCAAACGTCACAAGTTGAACTTCACCCGATCTCGGAGTGATCAAAAGAACGACAATGCTCACGTTGAAGAAAAGAATCGAGTCGTGGTGAGACGCTTAGTAGGTCATGCTAGATATGAGACTAAAGAGCAACTGGCTATTATGAACGAGCTGTATAGAGGACCGTGGCGACTGTACTATAACTTCTTTCTACCCACTCGAAAAGTAACCAAACGAAGTTATAACAAAGTAACCGGGAAAGCCCGATATAGATACGATATAGCCAGGACGCCATACCAACGAGCCCTCGACCATCCTAATATACCCCAAGAGACAAAAGCTAAACTAAGAAAGGATTATGCTATACTAAATCCAATTACCCTAACAAAAGACATTAACAGATTGGAGCAAAAACTGATGAAAACACTACAAGATGGAAATGTGGTTGAGGTAGATAATTAAATGAGCTATAGCGTGATTATAGATAATATGATTATAGATAATATTATATATTTTTTGTGCCTAGACAAAAAAATAAACCGAATAAATAATAGAATATAAAAAGAGGCCCGATTAGGCCTCTTTTTATATCAGCGCTTATTTTGTTGCGTTATCGCACGCTCCGTCACCATTTGCGTCAACGAATCCATTGCCACTACCAGAACCATTGTGCATTCCGGTTCCGCCACTACCACTTCCTGCCCAAGCCGGCTTTCCAGCTGCAGTTCTAATCGTAACTTGACTACCATCAGCTTTTGTTAGGTTCCAAGCACTTACAGTCCCGGCTGTATGCTCAAGGCCTTCAACCTTAACACTGTCACCCGTCTTCACTGTCGTATCAACATAACCACGTTTTCCAAGATTTACGGTGTAAGACTTTCCGTCAGCATCCTTTATTTGGATCTGATTCTTGCCAGTCGTAGAGATGCTCTCCACAGTCCCAGCAAGCCCAACCTTGGCAACATCTTCACCGTTAGGTGTTTTGACAGTTCCAAGTGAGGTTTTAGCAAAGACTACCCCTGTTGAGAGTAATGTCACAGCGACAACTGTTCCGACAATTAATGTTTTCTTCATTTTTTCTCCTTTTCTTGAAGGGTGTTTTATGGTCCCTTCTGCTAGTAATACGAGCTTTGGGGAAAAATATTTCAAATTTAGTTTTTATTGCAGTGATTTCCGTTGCCATTACCGTTTCCTTGACTACTACCAGTCATTCTTCCAAAACCCTGTCCTACAGTCTCATTAAAATTAGAAACAGACAGCAGAAAACCAGCAATTAGGATTATTAAGGAAACCACCCCAATTATCCAAACAAGCCTTTTTTTATAAGCACCTGTATAGCGATAGATTATCCAAATTAAAACCGCAATACCTGCCACTCCTAAAATTACGATCCACCAAGGAATCACGCCAATTATTCGGTCCAGCCGATTATTACATAACCCCCAGCCTTTTCTTGGAAGATAAAAACTTAGATTAATCAGAAAAATAGCCAATAGAGCAAGAGTGACAATTCCAATCTCAATTAGGGCTTTCATTAACCTGAAAAAATTTTTGGATCGCATTTTTATCTCATTTTTTTCGATACTCTTCATAACTTTGTTTTTCAATTCACTCATAATATCTCCTCGACATTGACATCTTTAAAATGCTTCTTTATTTCTTGTTTTCCTCGGCTCAAATAAGTACCAATTGTATTAACTGGCACGTGCATAATTTCTGATATTTCCTCATAACTCTTATCCTCATAAAAACGGAATAGAATCACCTCTCGGTATTTTAAGGGTATGCTCAAAAGAGCCTTGTCTAGTAATTTCTTTTGTTCTTCTAAATCAAGCTTCTTTTGAATAACTTCAGCATTATTATCATCGTTCGCAACTTCAATATTATCGTCTAGGACAACTTGCTGTCTATTTTTTCTGTAGTGGGTAACCGCCTCATTGTGAGCTATCCGATAAATCCACGATGAAAATTTTCTCTTAGAATCAAATGAATTGATGTTTTTATATGCTTTCAAGAATGTTTCTTGAAGCGCATCGGCACAGTTTTCCCTATCGCCCAACATTTTAAAAATAAAAGCACAAAGAGTTTTCTCATATCGATCAATAACTTCGCCAAAAGCTTCTTTGTCACCTGATTGTACCCGGGAAGCAATTTCTTCGTCTGTCTCTTTCATCTTCTTATTATATCTTCTTTTTAAAGATAGTAATAAAGTATTTCCAGTGCCAGATAATATGGAAGAAGGAAATAGCAGTTAAAGCAACCCCGGCTTCAACATGCCAATAAAGCATATTAAAGGGTAGTGCGATAACAACGCCGTTGCTAATTCTAAGAACGAGTAAAGAGCCAAGAATAGCTGAAACCAGAAAGAAACCAAGAAGTAACCAATTCCAAATCTTTTTATGGAACACATAAGAAATAACTTTGAATCTTGATAACACGAAACTAATTATATAAGCGATCAGCAGTCCTATCGAGATTGGGAAAAAGTTATATTGCTTTTCTGGCGCCTTCGCACTTGTTGCTGATTCAGTTGTCGTGTCCTTGGCCGTGACGGCCTGGCCACTTTCTGATTGCATCAAAACGGCGATATCTTTTACCGCACTAGGTTCTGCCCCATAGTTGTCATGTAATAATTGGAAAGTATCAGACGTGTTCACTTTCACTTTTATAGTTTTACCTATTCTGTCTGCGTATTCTGTTGGGTTAATATTATAAAGAGACGCTACCTCTGCTACAGTTTTAGCTTTTAGGTCCTTGCCCGATAGCTCAACTTCATCAGCGGCTTTAACCGAACTGATACCAATGAATATAAACATTGTCACAAAAATGGTCATAATAATACCCAACTTAAATAATTTCATAATTTCTCCTTTTCTTGCTAGTAATACGCATTTTTTTTAATAATATTTCAAAAAAAGACATTTCTACCTCTCTTTGTTCCAAGTATTTTCGATATGGTCAAAATGGTGGACTACGTCGAAAATAGTTGGAACTTGATACTAATGGAATTAAGTAGCTGGAAAGCTCTTGCCCAACCAGTTGAGAATCAATTAACCGTAAAAATAGTAAGAGAAACAGGGCTACTTAGGGGTCGGATTGTCGTCTAGCGGGATACGCTCTCCCGACCACCAGTCAGGAGGTGTCTTAGAGACCGAAGTATATTTTACGCGTTGAATGCCTGGAATTGGTGGCAACTGATCAATCACATTGGCTTGACGGGTGACTACAGCCTCTTTTGTTATATTGAAAACTGTGAAATCCTGGGTTTGGACCACAGGACCGTCGTAGCCTTCTCGAAGTTCGGAAAAGATCATCTCAATTACCGTCGGCGAAAGCAGCGTGTGCCAAAGACCAGCCATTCTTGGCTTTACAAGTGCGAATACCTTGGCAGCAGCAGCCGGTGAAGTATGGGCGCTGTTCAATGCTATATTTGCCTGCTCGATAGAAAGACCCGAAGCCGCGGCGAGCACTTTAGCTGGTGGAAAGCATTCGTGAATAAGTAGGTCGACACCGCCTTCACTAGCGCGCACTAGCGGCCATGCTGCACAGGTATCGCCTGAGTAAACGAAAGTTAAACCAGCAAAATCTAGGCGATAGCCTACACTACCACTCAATACATGGACTACAGGGAATGAGGTGATTTTGACCCCGTTTTGATCATAAACAACCTGAGTTTGGCTAAAATCGAACTCTGAAACCTCGATTCGCAAACTGTCTGGGTTCATGGGGCCTACACTACCAGCAATATCCCAGGCAAGTGCATCCAGAATGCCTTCGACGAAATGCCGAGTGCCCAGACTAGGCTCCGCGCCAGAGGGACCCCAGACGAATACAGGCCCATCAGCGCGACCCACTTTTGCATAACTACCGGAGAGCGTGATTAAGTCCGCAGTGTGATCGGCGTGCAAGTGGCTAAAGAATACTTTATCAAGCTTGTTTATCGGTAGCTTCAAGCTCGCGTAATTTGCAAGCGAACCGCTGCCTAGATCAAAAACAAAAATATCACGTTCGGGATTACCGACCTCTACTAGGATACTGGCTGAGGCTTGGGCGCGGGTCACCCAAGGGTTTCCGCTACCGAGCACGGTCACACGCAATTCGCCGTCTTGAAGTACCTCCTCGCCCGGCACAAATATTTCAGCATAGTCGTGGGTTGGTGTACCAACAATCGGTGTTGTTGTGATTGCCTTCGTCCCACCATTGAAAGTTAGCTGTGGTAGTGTAGCCGTATCATTACTCTTCATCGTTTCTCCTTTCGATTATTATCAACTGTTCTATTATACTCCTAAAGCAAAAATCCCAACAAATTTTGTTGAGATATATGCTGGTGGAACTGCGAATACCTTACGCGAACTGTTTGAATACCTTACCAGTAATGCCAAGTCGGTTTTTGCGTTGAACAAAAGCATCAGTGCACTGGTCAACATCAGCAGTTTGTATGCCGAAGAAGAAATCAAGATACTGCTTTAAGCGTGATTTGTGTTAAAATATGCTAAATAGGAACGAACCATATGGAACCAAACGAAGAAACAACCGAAACCAATGACGGATTTGCCGAACTTTCATCACTTGCCAGTGATATTGAAAGTGAATCTGATGCTGATTTGTCACCGACACAAGCACTAACCGAAGATGGAACTGTGGTTGAATTGGGTGAAAATGGCGACAATACCGTTCAGAAGAACATATAGCAAAAATCGTGCGAACTAAAAAGGAGTGCTTTTGACGGCACCCCTTTTATGTTGTAACTATTTATTATTAAGAACTAATGTTGCAAGTATACTTTCTGCTGTTTTTATCATATTTGCGTCACCAACCACCGTTACTTCAACTGCGGTTTTGTTGTCAGTTAACAGATATACTTTCCATACTTGCCCGCCAGGTAAGGTATAATCAAAAACAACTGCTTTATTTGCACCGATTGTAACAGTTTTGTTGTTTTTACCACCCTCAAATACCGCAGAACCTGGTGTCGTATTAGCAGAACTCTGGCGCGTTACTTCGCTAAAATATGCTTCAGGCGTTTTTGAATAGGTGTTTTGAATAGCGTTGATATTCACGTAGTTACTATCATCCCTGACAAGATTATTATTGCTTATACCCTTACCGGTGTTAAATGTAAGCGTTGAAGGGTATTTATAGGAATATCCCAAGGTAGTATTGCTGTAAGTTTTCCAAACTGCGGTAGCGTCAGTGGTGGTCGTAGTCGGTGTTGTTGTGGTTGTGCTGGTTGAAGTTGTTGTTTTCTTCAAATCGTCAATCTGCTTCTGCAAATCTTGTGCTGTTTTTTCGGCACTTTCCTTATCTTTGGTCGCTTGTTGGTTCATAACATAATATACCGAACCGCCAATTGCACCAGCAGTGATAATTACAATCCCAACGGTTATTAACAACCGCTTCCAGTTAAACTTCGGTTTTTCGTTTAGTTCAGTTGGTTCCATTTTCCCCTCACAATTAAGTAAATATAATTACCCTAAAATGATACCATAATTTCCCAACATCAAGCAATTTCCAAGTTCAAATTAAGCACGAAAAATGGTATAATTGTATGTAAGATACCCCATAAGTTAACTTACCAAAGGTGGAAAATGCTGTGTCAGTATCAAAAATCTGGTAAGCGTTGCCAAGCATATGCAATGAAAGAAAGCACCTTTTGTTTCACCCACAATCCCGAAACTAAAGCGAAGCACTTACAAGCAGTGCGGAGGGGTGGTAGCGTCAAATATGCAAACGGTTTGATACCTGCAGAACCGCTTGATTTAACCACTCCCAAGACGCTTTTGCCCTTACTTGCCGATACCATCAATCGGGTGCGGAAAGTTGATTCTGACGGTTCTATTGACGTCAAACGTGCCAATTGTATCGCCAACCTGGTTGCCAAGATGATTGAAGCACAAAAACTGCTGAAATTAGAAGAACGGGTGATAAACCTGGAAAAGATTTTAAAATGAACATTGAAACACGTGTCGCCAACCTTGAAAAGAAACACCCGCCAGGTCAAAACATTTATATTACTTCAATGCCAGACGATTCCGTTGAAGAATCAATCAAAAAATATGAACAAGAACACAATGTTAAGTTTGATTATAACGACCCAACAAACAAAATATGGGATGTTGTGTTCTTCGGTGGTGAATTTGATACCGAAAGTAATCCAATAAGTTAACTATGAACATAAATACCCCCACACAATTGATGGAACTGCTGACACGGTTAAATGCACCGCAAGTTGACGTGCCGTTAACCGATTTGAAATACGTTATTTACGTTCGCAAATCAACCAAAGGTGAAGATAAGCAAGAACGTTCAATTGCCGACCAAATATCGGAGTGTAAAGCGTTTGCCGACAAACAAAACCTGATGGTTAGAAGCATTGTTCAAGAACAAGAAAGTGCCAAAGATTCAGGTCAACGACCCCTCTTTAATCAGATGCTAACCGATATCAGGAACCGTAAATATGACGGCATCATTGCTTGGCATCCCGACCGCATTGCCAGGAATATGAAAGAAGCGGGTGAAGTGATTGATATGCTTGACACAAAGGAACTCAAAGATTTAAAGTTTCCCAGTTTTTCATTTACCAATGATGTTGATGGTAAGGTGCTTTTAGGTATTTCGTTTGTGCTTGCCAAACAGTATTCTGAAAAATTGGGGAAAGATATTAAGCGTGGTGTCGGGAAAAGCGTGCTTGAAGGTCAGTTGCCAGGTCAAACCAAATACGGTTATTACAAAGACGAAAAAACAAATCTGCTTTACCCTGATGGTGAAAACTTCAAACTTATTAAAAAAGCGTGGGAAATGAAGGTGTCGGGTGATACCAACCTCAAGATTGCCAACTATATGAACAAGATTGGATTTGCCAAAGCACTTAAGCGGGGTCAAGAAGCACACCGCCAGTTTAAAATGACGGAAAACAAACTTTCAATAATGTTTAAGAACCCCTTTTATGCTGGAATCCATAAGCACGGTGATAATTGGGTGAACCTGATTGAAAAGTATGATTTTACGCCAATGGTGACGGTTGAAGATTATATTATGGTAAACACCAGTTGGATTACCGAAAACCGCAAGGAAACACTCCGTAGGGTGCACCAGGGTGCGATTATCGGCAGTTATCTTAAGGGTGCTGTAAAATGCAACGATTGCGGAAAATATCTGATGCCAGCACCAACAACCAAGAAACTTGCTAATGGGAACCGACAAATCATTATTTACCTCCGTTGCAAAACGGATGGTTGCCCCAAAAAGGAAAGTTCAGCACGTGCCCAGGTGGTTGATATGTTTGTGCAGGAATTCCTGACAACCTCCGATTGGATGTATTCTAAAACCGCTTACAACCAGTTTAAAAGCGATATGACAGCGTTTGTTAAGGCGAAGAACCAGGAACTAACAGAAGAACGAACCACCCTGCTTAAAAAGAAAGCAAACATCAAGAACCGTGTTGAAAACTCAAAAGATGCTTACCGCACCGAACAAGATGCCAAACTCAAGGAATCGTTTAAGGAAGATTGGGTGTCGGCAACCGAACGTTTAGATTTAACCACCGAAGAAATTAAAAGCATCACCGCCAAAATTGAACAGAACGGGAAAGCAATACTCGGATTTGAAGAATTTTGCGAACTGTTTAAGAAATTGCCAGCGTTAAGCAAAAAAGTGCAAAAACTCCAGCACAAAGATAAATTAACTAAAATCTTATTTGTGAACCTAACTGTTGAAATAAAAAAAGGTGATAGTTTGAACTCAAAAGTTGTCGGATTTGAACTAAATTCACCCTTTAAGGAACTATATAACACCAACGAAATATCACTTGGTGGACCGCCTGTTACCTCATTGGAACCAGTTGGTTCGTGAATTGTTGGAATGGCAAGAGTTATTTAATCTTGCCGAGGTCACCATTTAAGATAATTGGTTGCATTGCGTCTATTTCATCATAGTATGGAAGTTCTTTTGTGTGGTGGTTAAGCAGGTATATATTTTTATTTAGGGCATAACCAAAGCCAAGTTCAAGAAATGTATTACCTCCGATATAACCATCAATATTGTTTTTGACAGTATTGATTGCCAAAACAGCATCACTATCTTTTATTTTGTTAAAGTAACCCCGGATTAGGTCGTTCTTAATTTTTATGTCAGCGGTTTCTAATGAATTGCCGCTATTATCTAATTCATTACTTAAATTATCTAAATTCGGCATTTCAACAACATGCCCATTTGCTTCAAGTATTCTTTTGGCATCTGACATTTCCTTATGCGCTGACATGCTGCCGCATATTATGATTTTCATAACAAAATGATAACACAAAAAGAGATATTTCTACCTCTTTAATTCCAATGAAGTAATTTGTGGTCAAAATGGTGGAGCTTAAGTAACGAAGTTTGGACTTATTTTGTTAGTAGCGAGATTATTCCCTAGTATAAAATTATCTTTTAAAATTCAGAAGTAAATTTTGCTAGTTCTTCTCTAGTCATTTTAATCTTACCCTTTTCTCCCATTCTCCTCGATATTGTTTCTTGAAACTCTTCCTGGCTAATTACTCTTTCAGCAATTTTCCGAGCTTTTTGAGCTATTTCAGGATAACCATACTGATCCGCCATTTCTGCAATCCCATATAGAGCAAAGGCCATTTGCCTACAATCCTCTTGAGTCGTTACCTCCTGCCGGCTCTTGTGTTCTTCATCGTCGCTCTCGGATAAAACCAGTTTTGAGATTCTATCGTCAAGATAAATAATCAACTCGTTAATATCAAATTCAAAGTTTTCTCGCTCTACTCCCAATTTATTGCCACCTTCTACAAAGAGGGCTAGCCTTAACCACGAAAGTTCCCCGTGGTAATTAAGAGAATCTGCGCTTGGATTATTAATCCAATCTCTTACCTTCGGCAGATCCTCTACTTTACCCGGGGTTATTTGATGAAACATTCTTGGGCCATAAAAAGAAAAGGTTGGCAATTCTTCGTATGCCGTTTCTTGGGCAATCTGCTCATTTGCACGTAATTCATCCTGAAGCGCTTCAAGTTTGTCTTGGTCATAAGGCACACCGATACTTTTGTTTTGCTCAGGGATCCGAATATTTTGCTTTAATCTTCGAATTGTTGGGTGCGGTGCAGTGACGGTGCCTATA
>CAZQGP010000121.1:0-25132 GCA_964593075.1 uncultured Candidatus Saccharibacteria bacterium | reverse complement strand
AAACAGAAAGACTAATCACAGATCGTAAACCATCTATACCATCATTCAATCATCCCTGGAGACAATATCAGAATATTAGAAAACTAAAACCGGCGGTTTCTACTTTGCAGAAAGCGGAAGTTTCTACTTTGCGTTGACACAATCTCATAATTTTTGTTAATTTCTAGGATAGATTTTCCCAATAAATAATTATTAATTACTTAAATTTTAGATGAATGTGTCCAAGATGCTCGAGACTTATACAGGTTGTATTCTGCTATTATTGACAATATATTTTTTTGTGTTATATTAGTTTCTAGCTTTTGGGTAATAAGACACAACTTAACCTTGGAGGAGAGAATGAGAAAAGTTGTTGTCATCAGTTTCATTATCATTGCCATTGCAGTGTTTGTCGGTGGTTGTGGTGAGAAACTCAATTCATCTAAGGATGAAGTCTTGCATGAAGGAGTGCTGGTCGACGCTAGGTATCTCCAACAGAGCAGTTGGGGTAGTAGCCCTCGTTGGCAACTTACCTTCGAAGATGGTTTTACCATCGAAGTTACCGACGATGAGGAAATCCTCGGTTATGAGGAGGGTTTTGTTCTTGGTAGAATCTACAGAATCTATGCAGGACACATCTACGACAAATCCTATATCTACGCAGCCCAAAAAGACAAGACTGTGTCGATAAATTCCTGGTAGTAATACCTAAAGCTTAGACACAAACCTAAACACACAATCCCGCCACAGCATTAATGCTTTGGCGGGCTCTTCTTTTTTATCTTTTGCTTATTTTTTTTACTTTTAGATTTAGGCATTTTTATGCCAACAAAACCATAAACCAAAAGAAATATCAGACAAAAATAAATGACCTCAAAACCCATTACAAACCAGTAATTAAAACAAAGGAAAGCATTATCATATTTTTTTAAATCGTAGTGAATATATTGATGAAGCTTCCAAGTAAGTATGCCACTAATAATAGGGATCAGTAGCAATGAAAGCCCATTAAAGTGTTTAAAATATTTTGGCCAAATCTTTGTTACGACCATAAATATAATCATTAGTACGGCAAAACATAAAGCAATCTGCCACCAATATGCACACTCATAACTTGTTAGTTGATTTGACGTAATTAATCCTTCAGCTACCTGTGGATCAGGACTCGACTCAACTGACTGAGGGTTAACAGGCGGAGTTGGTGCAGGGACTGGAACCGGGGTTGGGACTGTGATTGGTGTAGAGGGTGGTGTTGGTATTGTTTTTGGCTTTACTTCGATTGGTTTAAAAAAATCATTATTAAAAGAGTCTTGAGCAAACGCACTTTGACTAAAGCTTGCAAAGACTATTATAATCAGCAAACAACCCAACCATTTATTCATTTTCCGTCCTCATTGTAGTAATGTAACTGATGATGTATTATACCTTTTTACAAGCCATAAGTCAATATTTTTTAATGGAATCAAATATTAATATAATAATACACAATAAATACTTGAGGCATTACCTGTTGTCTTTTGGGTTACTGTTTATCTATTGTGCCTATTTACTTAATTCTGTAATTTGAGCTTGAATGTCTTTTTCTAGGGTTGTTGCCCTCTCGATTTCAGTCTTATAAAGAGTGTCGATGGTAAAGGCGGTTTGAAGCCCATCCATGGCAGTAGTCATATCAACTTTTGCGGCAGTAACAACGGCTGAATCTTTTGTGTCAGAGCCAAGGATTGCTTTATCTAGAGCAGTCGAAAAGTTTTTATAATACATCTTCAATGTATTATGATTTGTAGAAACTTCACTTGGAACACTCATAGAATCGACCTCTATCACAATTGGATCAAGTGTCTTTTTTAACGCCCTAAGTGAGCTGGCTTGAGCCTCAAATGACGAATTGTCAATTGTTACACCATTAAAGCCAGTTGCGACTCTATCAATTTTATCCAATAGATCGTAGACCGAAATATACCCAGCTGACATTTTCTTTGTAATTGTATAATATTCTATCAAATCAGCCTTTAATTGTTTTGCTTCGCTTGGTGTTTTTGTTTTTTCAAGTTCAGAGATATTATCTCCTGATTGAGTTTCGAGCTTCTTAAAATTTGCCTTTGTTTCTGTGATGCTCTCAGTCGATACATTTTCTAAAGACTTTTGAGTAGCATTATACATTTCTGTGCTACTGTTAACGTAATCTTTTAATTTTACTTGCGATCCACCAATGACAAAAATCAAGACTATTAAAATCACAAATATAAAGAATATAGCCCCACAACCTATGCCACAACCTATCAACACTTTCTTGCCAGTATTTGATTTCTTTTCAGGGGTGTTTATTGTTGGTTCTTGTGCAGGTTTAACTTCATCAACTTTTGGTTCTTCAACCCTGACTTCGTCTTCTGGAATCATTTCTACTTTATCTGGTTCTGTTTTTTCGTCTGCCATAATTACCTCTCTTTTGTTTTTAGCATTCTTAATATAGTAATTATAATCCTCTTCAGTCGATTATTACAAATGAATACTTCTCGGATTCCAAATATTTACCCCTAACTCACTTCCAGAAAGATCGCCCATTTAAGCTGTTACAACTGCAGGCTCGACAAAGAGCCGTGTAATATGTGTAATAGTATGAATCATAGCCGCTATAATTATAGCCACTGTTAGGGCATCCCTCAGCCCAACAACCAGAGCAGTCTATAGAATAATACATCCTCTTTGGCTCCTCGTAGGTTGGTAGGGTTTGTTGTGTCGTGGGGCTCTGAATCTCAGGGTTGGTTTTGGTTTTTGGTTCTGTTATTTGTGTCGGTGATTGTTTGGATTCACTCGATTTATAAAATTTTATGATGGCGGGACCAAAACGGCTATATGAAACTATTAATATAAGAGCCACAATAATAAATGTAAGCAAACTTATCAACTTTGGAATCACTTTATTATTTATTTTATTTTCGCTTAAGTTCCGTTTATCGATTTTGCCTTTTATGTTAACCAAGACAAAGAAAACGACAATTAATACTGCAAGCCAAGCTATATCGCTTTCAAGAAAATTTATTAAAGAGATAAAGGGAAGATAGAGCCATTCATGGTAAAAATTTGTAAAGAAATTTGTCATATTAAAAAGACTTTCTTTTGACTACTAATCTATATATTATACTTGTTACAACAAAATAACAGTCTTAAACATTTAAGGATTATTTTAAATATAGTTTAACTCAGTTGTCTTACTTATATAAATTGGCACGTCTTACAAAAGAGTGGAAGAAGGCAGTGCCTTTTTTATGCAAATAATAAATGAGCTATTCAAGTTCATGAATAGCTCATTTATTATTCTATTACATTTAGCCCACTTATCAAAAAGTTTTTTATAATCTAAGGAATATGACCGGCAAAATTTCTTCCTGATCATATTCCTACTATTATACTCATGCTACTTAATTTCTTTCATTTGCTTTAACTCTATTAATCTTCTTCATTAATGTCAGCCAAAATATCATCCAGTGTGTCATAGTTTTTCTCTCCTGTGAGTCTGGAAATAATCACATCTCTATCTTGTTCTGGGACATCTTCCATCATATTGCAGACTGCGCTAATCTCAGATCCTAGGGCTGGTAGCATGGGTTCCACGTGACTTCGTAAGTGCTCGACTGTTTCGTTTTGCCATTCCATGTTTATCACCTCCTTTACCTTTATTATTGTCTTGTTTCAGAAAGTTCATAGTAGTTTTTTATCCATTTTTTCATCTGAAAGTTTTTCCTACGAATATTTCTTATCTGTTTTTCCATTTCATGAGAGCCCATCCTCATGACTTCTTTTCTCGGTTGTCTATGTATCGATTCCATTTCCACCTCCTTATTAATAATTTCAACTACTTCGTAACCCATTTTCTAATAACCGCTCTGTGCCCTGTACTAGACTAGTCAATATCGATTCGCAAATGTTTTCTTGTTGTGAAATTGACGTGGCGGAATTAATAGATATGCTTCAATGTAATCAGCCAAGATTTCAATCCCTTCACGATTAGCAAGTCTCTCAGCGGCTTCATAGCTCATCCCCGTTAGTTGAGAGAACTTAGTAACAAGATGTTCTTTGGGTATATACTTTAGTTTTCTTAACATTTTTCACCTCCTTTCTTTTATTAAATACTTTATTCTATAAAGCTGAGAACTCTCTGAACCCCTTTTCCACCGTTTTGCCTTCGCATCTTTGGGGTGCAAGAAAGTACAGTATCTATAACTGCATCTAACGCTTTTGTTTTCCTTATTTTGAGTCATAGAATAACCGTCACAATAGTTTCTGTTTTTTTCGTGCTTGCTCTTACGCTTAGTAAAGCGCTACAAAAGTTGACGTGCCTATCCTCTTGCCAAAATGCTTAATAACTAACTTAGAGATTTATGTATTTTATTTTGTTTACAAATTTAATATAAGAAATATTTACTTATATATTATATCACATCTTGTAAAGCGATAATTAAATTAAACTATGTTTTCCTCAGGAATTTCGCATTCCTCTATCGCTGCCTCGTTAATACAGGCTACGGATGCGACCGTATCATTTTCAGCCATGCGCATAATTCTAACACCTTGAGTAGCGCGTCCGATTTTTGAGATTGTTGATAATGGAACCCTAATTACTTGGCCCTGAGCTGAGACAATAACAGCATCGTCAGTCGAGGTGGGGATAACTCTAACGTCGATTGTTTTGCCGGTCTTGGTTGTCACAACCCCTATCTTAATCCCTACGCCTCCACGATGATGCAATGTAAATTGATTTAAGTTTGTTCTTTTGCCATAACCATTTGCCATGATAACCAGGAGTTCTCCATCGGGAATGATTACGTCCATCCCTACCACTTCGTCGGCTTTTTTAAGTCTCATGGCCCTAACTCCCCGAGCTGATCTCCCCATAGGTCTAACGTCAGATTCCTTGAATCTAATTGCTAGACTATGGGCTGTCGCCATGATTATTTCATCTTTGCCGGTTGTTTCTTTGACCCACTTCAGCTCGTCTTTTTTATCCAAACCGATTGCTATAATCCCCGTCTTTCGAATATTGGCAAAAGCCGAAACTGGTGTTTTCTTAATAGTCCCTTGTTTTGTAGACATGATTAGGAATTTATCGTCATTAAACTTTTCTAAGGCCACAAGAACTGCGACTTTTTCTTCAGGAGCAAGTTGAATCAAGTTGATAACGGGGGTGCCTTTAGCGATCCTAGAAGCCATTGGTATCTCCCAAACCTTAATCTGAAAAACTCGTCCCATATTCGTAAATAGTAGTAGATTATCATGATTACTGGTTGGCACAAGTTGCATCACAACATCTTCTTCCTTGAGAGATGTTCCGGTTACCCCCTTCCCTCCCCGGCCCTGCGATCGATAAGTTGAGCATAAAATTCGTTTAATATAACCACCATTAGTTAGGGTAACAATAACTGCTTCATTTGGAATCAAGTCCTCTTCGTTAAACTTATCTAGTGAATGCGCGAATATCTTTGTTCTTCTCTCGTCTCCATATTTTGTTTTAAGTTCCAAGAGTTCTTGTTTTATCATTTCTAGAATTTTTTCCTCATGTGCTAACAAATCTTCTAGAAAGGTAATTAACTTTTGCAACTCGGCATATTCGTCTTCAATTTTCTTCCGCTCAAGTCCTGCTAATGTTCTAAGTTGCATGGCGAGAATCGCAAGCGCCTGAAGTTCAGAAAAATTAAATTTCTTAATTAAATTAATTTTGGCATCATCAGAATTATTACTCTTTTTAATCGTCTGGATTACTTCATCGATATTGTCTAAGGCAATGATTAACCCCTCAAGAATATGGGCCCGATCTTTAGCTTTTTTTAATTCAAACTGACTACGTCGTGTTGTTACCACCAATCGATGTTTAATAAATTCTTCCAAGATTGTTTTTAGGGTAAGAACTCGAGGCTGAATTCCGTCAATCAGGGCAATCATATTAACACCAAAAGAACTTTGCATCGGTGTCAATTTGTAGAGTTGGTTCAAGATCTTATTCGCATATGCATCTTTCTTGAGATCCAATACAACGCGGACTGATTTTTTCCGATCTGATTCATCTCGGATATCAGAGACGCCAACAATTTTCTTTTCTTTAACCAAATCAGCCATCTTACTGATTAGGTCGGCTTTATTCACCTGGTAGGGTAGTTCTGAAATAATTATTTGCTGATCGCCTTTTTTATTTTCTTCTATCTCGGCCACAGCTTTCATCATGACCTTCCCCTTGCCCGTCGCATATGCCTGTTTAATCTCATCTACATTAAAGATCGTGGCCCCAGTCGGAAAGTCTGGACCTTTAATATGCTGCATAATATCTTCAACTGTCGCGTCAGGATTATCAATCAATAAGACTGTCCCATCTACAACTTCTGATAAATTATGTGGAGGTATATTTGTTGCCATACCAACAGCAATTCCCATTTGACCATTAAGCAGAAGGTTTGGTAACTTCGATGGCAAAACAACTGGCTCTTTCTGTGAACCATCATAGTTTGGTACAAAATCGACAGTATCTTTATCGAGATCTGCTAGCATTTCTTCGGCATATTTTGCCATCCTGGCTTCTGTATAGCGCATCGCTGCCGGACTATCGCCGTCCATTGAGCCGAAGTTGCCTTGACCATCTACTTGCTGGTAACGCATCGCCCAATTTTGTGCCATCCGAACCATTGAATTATAAACAGCCAAATCTCCATGTGGATGATATTTACCTAAAACTTCACCAACAATTAGCGCTGACTTACGATATTTTGCTCCAGACCGAATACCCAAAAGGTTCATGGCATACAATATTCTTCGGTGAACTGGTTTCAACCCGTCGCGCACATCAGGTAGAGCCCGAGCCACGATAACACTCATAGCATAATCGAGATAACTCTCTTGCATCTCCGCGTTAATATCACGATCTTTGATATAACCAATTTCGTGTCCAGGTAATTTCTCGATATTCTCTTGTTTGTCTTTTGCCATTATTTTTCAACCTTCAAATTTTCTATATATCTAAATTCTTAACATTCACGGCATGTGTTTGGATAAATCTCTTTCGTGGTTCAACATCATCTCCCATTAATACACTAAAGACTTCATCGGCTTTTTCGGCATCACACACATTAACCTTTAACAAGACTCTATTCTCGGGGTCCATCGTTGTTTCCCAAAGTTGTTCTGGATTCATCTCACCCAAGCCCTTGTAGCGCTGAATTGAGACGCCAGGTATTTTAGTTGTTCCTTCTTCCTCATCTTCGGTTTCTTCATTCGAGTTTTCTGTTGATCCATCTATAGTTTCATCCGTTTTCACCTCAGATCCGATTTCCTTGACAGAAAAAGCCAGCTCATCGGGCTTTTCCTTTGTATTTATTTTTTGCTTTTGGGCTAAGTCAAGCATAATCTCTTCTTTTTCCGCATCATTATAGGCATAAAGTTTTTCTCGACCTTTCTGAATTTTATAAAGTGGAGGTTGAGCGATATATATATAACCATTTTCAATTAAGTCAGGAAATTGACGAAAGAAAAAAGTAAGTAGTAGGGTTCGAATGTGGGCTCCATCAACATCAGCATCTGTCATGATAATAATTCGATGATAACGCAATCGAGATAAATCGTATTGCTCTCCAATCCCCGTACCAAGAGCTATAATTAAAGCCTTAATTTCATCACTTGAGAGCATTCTATCCATTCTGGCCCGTTCGACATTTAGTATTTTACCTTTAAGTGGCAAAATAGCCTGAAAAACTCGATCGCGTCCTTGTTTGGCTGAGCCTCCAGCTGAATCACCCTCTACAATATAGAGCTCGCTTATTTCGGCGTTTTTGCTTGAACAGTCGGCCAATTTCCCTGGCAGGGTCATGCCTTCAAGAACTCCCTTTCGAATAACAGTATCACGCGCCGCGCGCGCCGCCATCCTGGCTCGAGCTGAAAGCGAACACTTGGTAATTATCTTTTTTGCTTCATTTGGGTTTTCTTCTAGATAATAGCTAAAATATTCACTTAAGACGCCCGAGACAACGTTTGAAATCTCTGGATTGCCAAGCTTGGCTTTTGTTTGTCCTTCAAATTGGGGATTAGGTAACTTGACAGAGAGAACTGAAGTTAACCCTTCTCGTACGTCGTCGCCAGTTAGATTGCCCTCGCTATCTTTAAGTAAGTTATATTTTCGAGCATAATCATTTAAGACACGAGTTAGGGAAGTTCTAAAGCCGGTTAAATGGGTTCCGCCTTCTGGAGTGTGAATATTATTGGCAAACGTTTGAACGTTTTCATTATAGCCATCTGTATATTGAATTGCTATTTCAACATTCGTGTTTTCAACGGCTTTTTCAACATAAAAAATTGGCTCATTTATCTTCTGTTTTGTATGATTTAAATGATCGACATAAGACTTAATCCCGCCTTCAAAATAGAAAGCATAAGATTGGTTTGTGGTTTCGTCAATAAGCTTGACCTTCGTGCCTTTAGTTAAATATGATTGCTGTCGAAGACGATCCAAAACAACGGGAAAACTAAATTCTACCGTATCAAAAACTTCTTTATCGGGGAGAAAAGTAATTGTTGTCCCGGTTCTAGTTGATTGTCCTACATTCTTGATTGAGCCAATCGGTTCTCCGCCATTTTTGAACTCCTGAACCCAAGCCTTGCCGTCTCTGAATACTTCAGCTTTTACATAGGACGAAAGAGCATTAACAACCGATACACCAACCCCATGTAAACCACCAGATACTTTATAGCCAGAACCTCCAAATTTTCCTCCAGCATGTAGAACAGTTAAAACAGTTTCTAGTGCACTTTTACCGGTTTGTTTTTGTCGATCAACCGGAATACCACGACCGTTGTCAGAAACAGAGACACTCCCATCTTTATACATGACAACTTCAATGTTGTCACAAAAACCAGCCATAGCTTCGTCTATAGCATTATCAACGACTTCCCAGATCAAATGATGTAAACCAGCCGCCCCCGTCCCCCCAATATACATTCCGGGGCGTTTCCTTACTGCTTGAAGGCCTTCTAGAACTTGAATCGACGAAGCGTCATATGTATTTTTCTTTTCTTTATCTACCATCTATCCTTTTATGTTTTGGCCAAGTAAAGCCATTTATGCACAAATCACTTGATCATGCAACCTCAACCGAATTTTTTTAATAATCTTTTGTGATATAAACTTATTAACTATCTTTAATTGTAACTAACTTCGTGCTTAAATGCAAGCTATTTTGTTCTCTTTGAATGTAGCGTTCTATTGGATAATTTTTCTGATGTCAGCCAGTTTGCGTCTGTCAACCTCTAAATTAGCCCTGGTTTGATAACCTTTAATTTTTCGATCTAGTTGGGAAAGTTGAATAGAGATATCTGCCAATCTCTTACGTTGCTGCCGTCTAATTTCCCGTATTTTTGTCTTTCTGTTATCTACCAAACTTACCTTGATCTCATTTATCTGTTTTTTGTGGTGGATATCAAGATCTTTTAGATTTTTTCTAATAAAATCTTCTTTTTTTAGTAATTCATTTTCTTCGGTTTTATTAAATTTTAAGGTTTTCCCAAGCAAAGCCAGCGTTTCTTTTTTCAGTCCGGCTGACAAGCCCTCTTCTTGATATTTTTTGAGTAAACGCCAATATTCCTCTTCGGTAATAATACCAAAAAAATAGAGTTTCCTAAGTTGAGCTTCTAGTATACTTTTTTTCATTGTTTTCTCTCTAATAACCGTTGAGCGTTTAATATTATGCCCCTATTGGTTCTGGTGGTGTTTATCTCGTGATTTACTTCTTCAAGGCGGTTGACTAAAGATGGATAGCCCTGAGCTAAACCCATTTCTGAGACAGGGGCTAACAGATTCTCTACGTGATGAGTTTTTTTTGAATCGATTATTCTCTCTAAACCCAAACCACCAGCTTTTTCCAGCTCTATTACTTCCTTCTCAACCATAAAAGCTTCTAAAAAATCACCGAGTAAATCATACTTTCTAATTTCCGCTTCTAGGATCTCCTTGGTTGCCAGGTTCAAGTTGTCGAGACTATAGTTGTCTTTCTCGGACCAAATCTTTATCATCTCTTTGTTTGCTTCTTGAGTAATTATCTCTCCTACGAGCGTTTCGAGGATTCTTTTAAGGTTATCTGATTTTTCAACAATTTCACTAAAGTCTTGCTCGTTAATAAATCTTAATATTAGTTGCCTAATGGATATCCCGATTTCTGGCACCTTATCTTCAATTCTTTCGATCGCTTCATTTTGAGAAAAAAGTTCTTTGAATTCTTTTTCTTTAGGCTTTTCCGAATAAGTCAGAGATTTTTTTAGTAATTCTTCTTGTGGTAATTTAATTGACATTTCTCCTTGGATCAAAAGATATGACTCAAGCAAACTATCAATTACTTTTTCTGAACTAGGGCCAAAATTAGCTGGCTCTAATCTTTGAGCTTCTGAAAATATGTCACTAACAGGTCCAACCAATCGAGTTTTTCTTTCACCATCTACTCTCTCAAAAGCTTTTTTATTTGCCTTTAACAATTCAATCTCCCTCATCGAGCTAAGGGCTTTATCTAATGGACTAAAGCTTTCGAGCGTCGGATTATTTTGACGCACTGCCCGAACAAGTTCTTTGCGCTTCGGTAACCCTTCTTCTAAATCACCGATTTCTCTAACCGCCAGTTCTGTCAAATAGTCGGTACCATAGGCTACCTCTAGTTCTCCAGCCCGGTTTTTGGGTAATTTTGTCTCGCTGGCTAAATATGTCTCTATCTCTCCAACTCCGCTACCGTCTTTCAACGCAACGTCAACAAGCTCAGAAAATTCCTGATCATTTGGGACTCTTGCTTGATGGACTTGCAAATTCATTTTTTTATAACTCCCTCGGCAAACTACCTGTATCAACTGGGGTAATTTGTTTGTTAATGGCCATTCTTGATTGGATCTCTTCATCAACCACTTCTTTTGGCCGTCCGTATTTTAATCGTGCTAATTGCTTGATGGCTTCACCGACTTCTTTGCTTGCGCCTGGAGGGTAGTTATATCCCCTCATACTAAAAGCTCTTGTTGGTTTTGCATCTATCAATATTTTAGCGACACTATGATAATTTTCCAAGTTAATTAAATCTTGTTGGTTAAAAACAGGCGCAAATTGCTTTGTCAGATACTCAGCATCGTCGTTACCAACCCTAAAAGATAACAAACTTCCAACATTTCCAAAGACAGAATCACGAATCGGTTCAGTAAGTTGTCCAATGTACTGATTCCCAACGGTTAGATTGAGTTTAAACTTACGAGCCTCAGAGAGAATTTTTTCAAAGGTATCGGTCGCAAAATTTTGAAACTCATCAACATAGAGATAAAAATCTTGTCGTTGATCTTCCGGAGTATCAACACGACTCATCGCACCCATAAAAATTTGTGCCACACAAATCATACCCAACAACTTCATATTCTCTTCGCCGACCTGGCCCTTGGCTAAATTAATTAATAGAATTTTCTTGGTATCCATTATTTGACGAAAATTAAGCGATGATTCGACTTGGCCTATTATGTTACGCATTGTCATATTAGTCATAAAAGCGCCAAATTTACCTACAAACCAACCAAGCATTTCGCTTTTATGATAATCACTTGTTTGTCCCATTTCATTGATCCAGAAATTACGAACGACAGGATCGGTTACATATCTTAACTTCTCGGCTAAAAATTTATCATCAGTAAAAATTTTTGGGACATCGATAAAAGTTCCACCAGCTGGATCCGCCATTAAAGCCAATGCGGCATTTCGAAACCAATGTTCAAATCTCGGCCCCATAATGCCCGTATGTCCAGGATCATAGAGTCTATATAGCATCGAAATTGATTCCTGGATAACAAAATCTTTCTCTTCCTGAGTTTTAGCAGAAAAAAGATTTAAGCCAAGAGGTCTTTGGGTATCACTTGCATCAAAATAGATAACATCTTCCGCTCGTTCTTTAGGAATATTTGGTAAGATGTGTTCCTCCATGTCTTGACCATGAGGATCAATATAGCAACCGCCTTTCCCCTCTCTAATATCCGATAGAAACATATTAATCATCGTTGTCGTCTTCCCCGTACCTGTCTGTCCCACAATATAAACATGTCTCCGTCTCTCAGTTTCGGCGATTCTTATGATCTTATCCTCATTTCTAAATTGACTGTAGCCAATCACGACTCCTTTCTCTGGAATAAAGGTTGGAGGGGCCGCTTTTTTAGATGGTAACCACCGTATTCCCGGAGTATCAATCAAGAAATTCGGAAGATGATAAATAGTCGCTAGCTCCTCAGTATTCAAGATAAGATCATACGACGGTTTCTTCCAAATTGAGTTTCTATATCTAAACAATCTTTTTAAGAAAAATCTAAAAATATAGTCAGAGACTAATACTTCAGTGTTTTTGGCTTTTTTTAGCTTAAAACTATTCATGCTTTGATCACCAAATTGAATAAATGATGAGCTTATCTCATTAATTACAGCCTCTGATCGGGTTTTTGAAGAGGTTGAAGCAACTAATCTGATAATAGTCTCGAAGGCCGGCTTGGCGGCTTTCCGTTCAATTGCCTTAATCCTTTCTTCTTCCATCGGGGTTAGTCGCGGTGATTCATGTTGCTGTTTTTGATCCTTCTCTTTCACCATCGCCATATTAAACATTTCTGATGCAATATTTTGTTTCTTCTTGTCACCTGAATGCAATTGCTTCGCTACTCGATAAGCTCTTTTCATATATTTTGAATCTGCTGGACGAAAAATAATTTGAATCGCAGCTCCTTCGCCATCAGCCAGTTTACTTAGAGCATTTGTAATATTCCCCAAAGGTTCTGTGTCCATTTCTTGATAGGTTTTAAAAGGATAGTAATACCCACGTTTTGATCTTAGTTCGCCCCCTGCGATACACTCGATTCCCCATTGCTGACTAAAAATATTATGCTCCTCAACTTCCTCAATTGAAGCATCTGGATATTGTGAGGATATGCCATTTTGTATAATTTCCTTAAAACGAAGGGGAGCGACCAAATAAAAAAATATTTCTCGGTCTTTAGCCACTATTTCGGCCGCGAAGTGAGGAGAGCCCATTAGCTTTTTTTTGATTTTTGAACCACCACCGATTGAACTCAGATTTGAGTAAAAAGTTTCTGCTACAGAGATAACTTCTTTTAGTATATCTCTTCTATCCCTATTCCCTATCCCTGTTTGTTCATCAATAGACCCACTATCTCTCGGGATAGTGATCAAAAAGGGAATCATTTTCAATGATCGCTCCACTTGCTTCTTCCAGTATTTGCTTTTGCGGTAAAAAAAGAAGATTGCGCCACACGAAAGTGCGATAAGAATAATAAATAACAACAGCCACAAAAAAGTCATAGTTTATTCATCAATTTTAACCTTCTCTTTAAAGCTTTTCTTTAGATAATCCTGCTGTAAAACCTCTGCATCTTCTTCTTCTTCATAGGGCTTGTCTTTATCTTTTTTTATTACTTCTTCTACTTTTTTTACCCAACCCATATCTTTTTTCGGAACTTCACTCGTCTCACTTATTGGCTCCGGTTCAGATTTAGCATATTTTAATTTTTCGTCTAGTTTTAAATCTATCAAAACTTGATTCGAATTTTTCTTAAGATCTTTCGTTTGTTGAGATGGTCCAGTTTTGGTTATCTGTTCTTGTCTTATTTCAAATTCTTCCATCTTTTCCGTTGCAGCTTTTTCACCTAATAGTTTTTCAAGATTTTCGCCTTCTTGTTCTTGGTGTTTTTGTTGTCTTGCCTCGATTGACTCTTCCTTCGGTTTTTGATTAAAGATACTCATTTTTCTCCTTTTAATAATGAACAATGACGGGAGTCCCAACCGGTGCCCAATCAAAAATAAATTTTGCGACATCGATCGGAGAGTTAACACAGCCATGAGAACCATTCCAAGTATAATCCATGCCACCAAAACTTGAGCGCCAATATGCTTCATGAATTGAGTACCCGCCACCCTTAAACCAAGTCACCCAGTGAACATTTGGCAGATCGTAATAGTCAACTCCTGGCGTTCCTCCTGTCATTCTCGTAATCGCTGATTTGCCATGAACCAACCAGGTACCAACTGGTGTTGGATGGGCACTATTACCCGTTGTTACTGCAAATGTTTGACAATTAACTCCACCTTTTTCACAAGCACTCATTCTCTGCAATGAAACATTAATATCAATATACTTGTCCCAATCAGCAATAAGGATCTGACTGAATTCTGTTTTAAATTTAGCAACATACATTGGGATACTAAGATTAACCGAAGGTTGATTCGCTAAAGTTGTGGAAATACTTGTTCCCAGGGCCGTTTCATCAATCAAAAGTCCATCTTTGCCTTCTTGAAGAACAGTCTCTTTAACGCCATTTTCTACTTGGACTCGTTTATTAACTGAATAGACATTTATTTGTGTCCCCAAAAAAGTAAAATAACTCTTCATTCGGGCCGGATCGACATAGATTGAATAATTTTGAGCCCCATTAGTTTTTGTAAAGGTTATCCAGGAGGCTACGGTTTCTTTATTGGGTTTAAATATTTGTTCATTGAAAGCTAAAGTTACAGGACGAGACATGACACTCTGTGCTTGAACAGCAATTTCTTGGGCTGAATCATCAACAATCGCCGGCCTTATAGTTTTAGTGTTAATTTTTATTCCCCCACTCTCAAAACTTTTTAGATGAGACCTTAACTCACTCAACAAAGCGTCTTTTGCCACCTCTCTCCCAAAAATTGCTGGAACAAGTTGTGTGGTCCCGCTCGTGACTTTAACCTCTGAGTCTTTCGCTCCAATATTAATATTGGCAATAATTGTATTGACGTAGTTTTCTAGGCTTTTTTCATCAATATTATATTTTGGCTCTATTTTTAAATCATTGGCTCGAATAATTTTTTGCGATGTTTCCCAATTGATTCTTGTCGCCATAAGACGAGCTCTTGTTAAGTAATTATCCCAGAAAGAACCCGTTCTGCCCTTAGAATATGCACTCAACGCAATCGTTTCTGACTCAACCGTTAGTCCCAAATCGCTTGCAGTTGCAGTATAGGTTTGATCTGGTCCAGTTAATTCAACTTTATAATCCTTCATTTTATCCGTCACTAGTTTTTGAACTTCTGTCATTGTTTTTCCGCCTACCTCTGTTCCCCAAACCGTAACCCCCGGGTAAACTTTGTTTGCGTACACTTTCTGATGAGCAAAGGCTGCCCCAGCGATCAATGTAGCAATTGAAAAGACAACACAAATAACGGCACCAGCAATAGCAATTTTTTTGTGATGTGGTTTTATAATCGAATGGATTTCTTTTTTCTTAGGGCTATCTTTTCCAATCTTTTCTGATTTTTTCTCTGAATTGTCTTTTTTGCTTCTTTTAAAAGAAATTTCTCTAAACAGCCACTGTTTGATCTTCTTCCGGTCATTACCTTGGTCTTTAGTAAAAGTTGACTCGGGTTCTAAGATTGAAATCAACGGCTTATCCGAATTATCTTTTTCTCCCTTTATAACTGCGGCTGGTTTCTGGATCGAATCAATATTTTGCTTTCCCTTATTCTTTGCCACCCCGAATTTTCCCTCCTGAAGCTTCAATCTTTTTAATACAAAGATTAATGACTTCGTCAATTTCTTGATCAGTTAAAGTTTTATCAAAGCTCGACAATGTAAATCTAATTGTGACACTTTTCTCGTTATTTTCAAATGGCTTTCCTTCATATATGTCCACAATCTTTGTGCCAACAATTAAGAAACTGCACTTTTCTACAACATCAATAATCTCTTTTGCGGTTTTGCTTTCTTCAAAAATAGCCGAAACATCCCGTTCGACAGATGGATACTTACTTATTGATTGAAACAATATTTTTTTCGGAGCAATCTTTATTAACTTGTCGAGATCAAGTGTCATTGTTGCTACCTTCTTTTTTAATCCAAAAAATTCTCTTATTTCGGGTGTAATCATCTCGATTTTCCAGTCATCTCTGGTCAAATTCTTTTCATTAATTCCGAATTCAGTCAAAATCCGATCAAAAATACCTTTTACTAAATCAAAGTTTGCTTTTTCATCCCTATCAGTTTTTACACCAACACAAAGAATATTTCTGTTCGTTGGCAGATTTTCATTTTGCGTCTTTTTAAAAGTTTGGCTAATCTCAAAAAACTGGATATTATCCCGATCAAACTGGTTATCACACAAGGCAAAAAGCATTGATTGAACGAGATTTGTTCTTAAATATTCTTGTTCTTTAACCAACGGGTTGGCTATTTTTGAGGCTTTCTCAATCTCTTCTCCGAGTATTACAAGAGCTTTTTTACTTACAAACGGATAGGTGTATATTTCTGATAAACCGATATTTGACAAAAGTTGTTTTAACTTTCCCACAAACAAGTAGTTTGTATTTTCTTTCGGTAAAAAGTCTCTCATCTCTGGTAGCGTTGAGGGGATTTTATCATAACCATAGATTCTGGCGATTTCTTCATAAAGATCGGCATCGCATTTAACGTCTTCACGCCACCAAGGTACTGTGACTGCAATTAAATCATGTAAATCATTGACGTATCGTCTAGCACCAATATAATCAGGGTTACACGTAAAGTATTCAACTGGGACTACCTCGACCCTTTGATCTTTTTTTGCCTTTTCTTGCCACTGTCCTTTAACATATTCATATGCAGCAGCGTGTATAACTTTCCCGCCCCCAATATATAAGCCATTATGACCAACACCATCTAGATATTTATCGGTTGCCACCTTGGTATGGTTTCCTTTGCCGTCGTTCTTGTAATATTCGTTTGTGACTGATTTGTCAATATGCCCCTTATAGAAGAGAATATCTCCGGCTTTTAGTTCGTCCGTCTTAACTTCCCAACCATGATGCAACTGCCCCAACGAAGTATGTCCAATTTGAATATTTATCAATGAATAAATATAATCTGTTAGGTAAGAGCAATCGAAAAGGTCAGTTTGATTTTGCTTATAGTTTGCTCCGTAAAGATAGGGTTTATTGAGGTGTTTTCTGGCTTCCACTGAAATATCAAATTCTTCGGCCTCAAATCCGAGAGAGTGTAATATATTACAAGCATCAGAAGATTTGACATTAATCCCTAAGAATTTATTTAATTTTGTGACTGATAAACCTAAATGTTGAATCCAAATCCATTTACTTAGAATGTCGACTACTCCCTCGGTCGCCTTTCCTGTTGCCAACTCTTCAAGCTTCTGAGCCGCCCGATCGATAGCGACCCTCGGCAAAGTAAGCGGTAGTCCTTTTTCGAACCGCCCGACCGCTTCGCTCCTTAGATTCAACGATCTTGAAGTTTTCCTGATACTCGTTTTATCAAAAACTGCGGCTTCGATTAAAACATTTTTTGTTTTATCATCTACTTCTGTATTCGCCCCACCCATCACTCCAGCGATCGCAATTGCCGTTTTTTCATTAGCGACAAGAAGCATGCTTGGATCAAGCTTAAACTCTGTCCCATCGATTGTTTTTATAGTTTCATTATTCTTTGCACAACGAACAATAATTGTTGCTTTTTTCTTTCCATCTACCAATTTGTCTAAATCAAAGAAATGCAAGGGTTGACCAGTCTCAAACATCACGTAGTTTGAAATATCGACAACATTGTTTATTGGTCTAACCCCCACTGATCTTAATCTGTCTTGAAGCCATTTTGGAGATGGGAGAACTCTAATGTTTTTAACAACTCTTGCTACATAACGTGAGCATAACTCAGGTTCAAATATTTTAATATCCACTAACTCAGAAGTTTTCTCTTCTTTAGATTCAGATACTTTTACTACTGGTAGATTTAATTTCGATTTACCCGCTGCCGCTTCCCTTGCTAAGCCCCAAACCCCCATACAGTCAGGGCGGTTCGGTTGAATTTTTATATCTATCGTTTTATTTGAATCTAAATATTCTTTGAAATCGATACCGACCTTGGTGTCATTCTCCAGGATTAAGATTCCGTCATGCTCCTGCCCTAAACCTAATTCTTTTTCGCTGCAAATCATGCCAAATGATTCTATTCCACGAAGGTTTGCTTTTTCGATTTTAAAACCAGCGACTTCTCCTCCGACTAAAACGACAGGGACTTTTATGCCAAGAGAGAGATTGTTGGCCCCACAGACAATCTGAAGAAGTTCATTTTGCCCAACATTTACTTTTGTGACTGAAAGTTTATCAGCATTTGGATGCTTGCCGAGTTTTACAACTTCACCCACAACAACTTCTTCAAAATTTCCAAAGATACCAATTGATTCTACTTCTTGACCAATCATCGTCAAATGGTTCGTTAATTGTTTGGCATCCATATTAATATTTGTGTACTCATCTAGCCATTTAAGTGGTAATTTCATCAGAATTGCTCCAAAAATTTAATATCAGGATGCCAAAAATATCGAACATCTGGAATTTGATATTTAATCGCGGCTATTCTCTCAGGACCCAAACCAAAAGCAAACCCAGAGTATTTGTCTGAATCAATTTTCATGTTACTTAAAACATTGGGGTGAACCATTCCAGCCCCTAGTAATTCCAACCAACCTGAATGTCCACAGGAACTGCAACCCATACCAGAACAATGGGGGCAAGAAGCATCAATCTCCGCACTTGGTTCTGTATAAGGGAAAAAACTAGGCCGAAAGCGAATTTTTGTTTCTGATCCAAGCAAAGCCCTGGCCAATACTTCTAGGGTTCCTTTTAAGTCAGAAAAAGTTATTTTCTCATCAATAACCAAAGCTTCAATCTGATGAAATGACCAGCTATGAGATGCGTCTTCGTTTTCATTTCGGTAACATCTACCAGGTGAAATAATTTTTATCGGTGGCTTGTGGTTTTCGGTATAACGAATCTGAACTGGTGAAGTGTGAGTTCTTAATACGTTTCCATCAGTTAAATAAAAAGTGTCTTGCATGTCTCGAGCTGGATGCTCAGGTGGTATATTTAGGGCTTCAAAGTTATACCAATCATTTTCAACTTCCGGCCCGTCAACAATCTCATACCCCAATGAAGTACAAATTTCTAATATTTTTGATATTGTTTGGGTCACAGGATGCAAATGTCCGACAGGGAATGCTTTCCCTGGAGCAGTCAAATCAAAGTTTGAACCTGCTTTTTTTGGTTGGAGTAACAATCTTTTATTCTCAATTTCTATTTCTATCTCTCTGCGTGTTTTATTCGCTAATGCTCCAATTTTTTTTCTTTCGTCTAAGGAGAGACTCCCTAAGGATTTTAAAATTTCATTAATTTCCGACTTTCGTCCTAAAAATTTTGAATAAATATCATTTATATTTTTATTCGTTGCAGTCTCAAGCCCCTTGTTGACTGCTTCCATTATATTTCTTATTTTTTCTTCCATTAAACTACTTGCCCTTTTCCAGCTATCGGTTTTGACTTGTTTGATTCGAAGTATAATTCTAGAAGGATTAGGGAGAGTGCCAGTAATATCATATCCCACCATGTTAATAGTCTAATAGAAGCTAAAAACAAGGTTATTCCAACAAAAATCGCTAATATAAATGATTGTCTAAAGGAAACCTTGATATTAGCAAAATATATTTCATTATTTCTAAGTTTTCTTCTTATGTAAAAATTTATCAGACTAAAGAAGCAAGAGATTACGGCTATCAATGAAAAATAAAAAAGAGAGATAACCAGCACACCTTGTTGTGGGTTTAAACGCAAAACAATACATGTTAGGACTAAACCAAATAAAATAAATCCAAATAGCATTATTTTGGTGAATTGTTTCTGCATAGCAAAATTATAGCAAAATAATCATGCTTCAACAAATACTTAATTAATAGATTTTAGTCGTCGTTTGGTTTGTCGATTTGCAACAATTCTGAGTCAATCGATTCGCCCGTTATTTTAGTTATATCTTTATCAATTTTGCCGAATTCTTTATTAGCACTATTATACATATTGACGGTAGTTGATAAATTGCTTCCAAGTTTATTAAAATATGATTCATAAGAGTTCAGGTGATTGCCCAGTTTGCTTATGTTGTCGACTATCTCTTTAATGGATTCTTCTACGACCATCGCCTTTAATCCCTGTAGGACCGTTTGTAGATATGCGGCAAAAGAAGTAGGTGAAACGATGATAACCCTCTTTTCTTTAAAAGCATATTCAATCAAATCTCTGGTATTTACCTTAACCGCCCCAACCTGGTTAACCAAAAGATCATAATATACCCCTTCTGAAGGAATAAACATAAACGCAAAATCGTAAGTATTTTCCTTTGGTTTAATATACTTAGAGGTTTCGTCAATTCGGCTCTTTAAGTCTGATTTGAAAACTTTTTCTAGTGTTTCCTTCCTGGCCAAGTCTTTCTCTTCGATTATTTTATTATAATTCTCGAGAGAAAACTTTGAATCTATCGGGATTATTTTGTCTCTCATAAAAATAACCGCGTCTGCAATATTTCCATCTTTGAACTTGTACTGCATTTTATATTGATTCGGCTGAAAAAGATTTTTTAACAAAGTTTCAAGATAATATTCACCTAATATCCCTCGTTGTTTTGGATTTTTTAAGACATTTTCTAATCCTTGCAACTGATCGGCGATTCCCATAACTTGTTTGTTGGTATTTTCTAAATTTGATAGTTTCTCCGTTACTCCTTTAATAATATTAGTACTTGAATCAAACTGTCTCTGCATAATTTTTGACGATTCTAGAATACCAGTGTTTAATTGTTTTGAAACATCACTCAACTGTTGTTGTATCGAAAGCAAAAATTTATCATCCGGCTTCTCGCTTTTTATATCTGTAAGTTTTTTATTAATAAAGATTATAATCACCGCAAAACCAATAATTGCAACCATAACCAATATTACTAATTCATTGTTATTCATATTTTAATTTTAGGCGAAATGATGAATTAAACAAGTGGACAAACTAAACTTTTGTTTTAGTTTCAGATTTTCCTTGGTTATTTTTTTGTATTTTCTTGGCTTCTTTTTGCTTTTTCTCACGCCAAGAGAGAAAGGATTCGACTGCATAAAAAGTCACAACCGCATATATAATTCCCACTATCGCATCGATAACATAATGGTGCCCTAGATAGATAATGGCAAACCACACCCCAAAGACATAAATGGAAAACCACCACATTTTTTTGCCAAAGTACTTAAGTAAATAGAGGAAAACTAAGGTAGGATAAGCAGCATGGAGCGATGGCATAGCCGCAACTGGATTTGGACTAAACATCCAATAGATACTCGGGAAGGAACCACCACGGAAAAATTTTGCTGCTCCAAGATTAAAAATATTATAAACCTGAGGGATTATTCCTTTCTCGGCCGCCATCCAAGGTGGCATTGCTGGATAAAGAATATAAGTAATAAAACCAAGGTAAGATAGAATAAGAAGTGCAATCATAAAATGCCTGAATCTCTCTCTCTTTTTTGTCCAAAGATAAAATCCAAAAATTAAAGGCAGAGCAAAATGCATCATATACAAAATCGTAAAAATAAAATCATAAAAATGCAGCTGTCCTGGTACATATAGCCATTTTTGTAGTTCAATCGGTGGGATATGCCCTCCAAATAAAAACTTATCAGCGTTAATCAAGGGATATATATTTACTTTAGCGTTTAACATTGGAGCGAGTCCTCGTAGAAACTCGTAACCTAGAAGGAGTAAAACAAGAGGCGACCAATCTTTTAAAAATTTAAAAGGGTTGGCGACAATGACCGCTAGAATTAAACCAAAAACAATAAATCGGTCGGGCGATATCCACCATCCAAAATAGAACATGATACCAAGAATCACTGCAAAATAAAGGAAAACAAAAAAATAAAGATTACTGCCCCTAAATATTTTATGTCGGGCTTTATTGATGGTTAAGAAAGTTTTTTTTGTATGTCTTAGAAATGGTCCGAGTCTACTTTTCTCCAGATAAAGATAAAATTGATTTATATACTTAATGTTTACTCCACACTTTAAAAATACCGCATCGTTTATTCTATAAAATTTTTTCGCTTTGGGCAAGCAGAACTCTATTTATACTCTACCGCTTTGATTTATAACACCAATATTTATATTCTTAATTCATTCTCTGGTCGGGGTGGCGGGATTCGAACCCACGACCTCATCGTCCCGAACGATGCGCGCTACCGAACTGCGCCACACCCCGATCAATACTATAATAGACTATGACTATGACAAAAAACCATTATTTTTTTCATTTCCAATCGTTGTTTCAATCAGATGGCCCGGATAAACAATAATGTTTTCAGGGAGGGCCGACAATTTAATCAAACTTTTATTCATTTCAATCTCGCTCCCTCCCGGGAATTCAGTATTCCCATGGGATTTATAAAAAAGAGTATCACCTGAAAAAAGATATTTATCTATCAGGTAGCAGACACTTCCTTTGGTATGCCCCGGTGTTTCTAAAACTTTAAAATAAGTGTCTCCTAAATATATTTTTTGACCTTCTTTAACAGCCCTGTAATCATTATTTAAACCAGGGAAAACGATATTAAACATCGCATCCTTTTCTTTTACTTCTTTAGGAAACTCTCCGTCACACTCTGATATTAATATTTCTGCTTTTGGATATTTTGCGTGAACTCGGTATACTGCTGCCACGTGATCATAGTGAGCATGAGTTAACATAATGTATTTAACCTTAATCTTGCCAAGTCTTTCAATATGCTCAATAATTTTATCGGGATCATCTCCCGGATCTATAATCGCCACTTCATGGTTTTCTGCCATTACTAAGTAACAATTTGTTGCTAAAAGCCCAACCGTTATTTTTTCAATTTTTAATCTCATTAATTTTCCTAAATTAGATCTTTGTCTCAAATCCATTTAATAATAACTCTTCTTTTTCTTCTTTTTCTAGAACTTGGCAACTTCTCATTTAGATAGGTTTCCCAGTTTTCCTTAAGCCACCTTTTCTGCATTCGTAGTATTTTCTCAAGCCCCCTCTTCTTTAGTTCTTGATTCACAACTCCACCAGCGTGAGGGGTCTCGAACTTTCGATCGATTGGAGAATGGAAACCATGAGCATAATGAGCAAGCTCATGTGCGATTGTTCCAATAACGACAAATTCAGGTATTTGTTCGTCTTTAAACAAACTATTTATTGTAATAATTGTTTCGGGGTGTAGCTCTCCGCTTTTTTCCCCGGCCTTTATGGATCCTAACCGCCTCCGGGCTTTTCTTCCCCAAACTATCCTAACTTCATTCTCCTGATAAATATCTGGGAATATACTATCCCAGACTTCATCAAGTTTTGCAAATAACCATTTGTCGTCACGCATATAGATTGTGTATCAAATTAGTAATTATGTAATAAAGTGAGGCGATAATTATCCTTTATCAAGACAAGCCTTGATAAATCCATCGAAAAGCGGATGCGCATGATCTGGTCTAGACTTAAACTCAGGATGGAATTGAACGCCGATAAAATATTTGTGTTCAGGTAGTTCAATAATCTCCACTAAATGATTGTTAGGAGAAGTTCCCGCAATTAACATCCCGGCTTTTGTAAACACTTCTCGATAGTCATTATTAAATTCATAACGATGACGATGTCTCTCGCTTATCTTTTCTTTTAGATATAACGCATAAGATTTTGATTTATGATTCAAAAGACAAGGGTAAGCTCCCAGCCGCATCGTTGCCCCATAATTATCCTCATCCATACACTGTCTCTGTTCTGGCATTATATGAATGACTTCGTGCTGTGATTTGTGATCAAATTCGCCACTATTTGCATTCTCTAAGTTTAAAACGTTTCGAGCAAATTCGATCACTGCAATTTGCATCCCCAAACATAGGCCTAAATAGGGTATATTATTTTCTCTCGCATATCTGGCTGCCAAAATTTTTCCTTCTGTGCCTCGATTCCCAAATCCACCGGGGATAATTATTCCATCAAGTCCCGACAAAGCTTTTGTCCCCTCTTTTTCAATTTTTTCTGCCCCAATCCAAATAATCTTGGCTAATTTATTATGTGAGATGGCAGCAGACTGGATCGCCTCATTTACACTTTTGTAGGTATCCTCATTTGACATATATTTAGCAATTAAACCAATCTTTATCTCTCCCGATGCGTGGCTCAAATTATATAAATATTTTTCCCAACCATTGCCTTTTCTAGCTCTTTTTGGCAACCCTAATTCTTCACATACATAATCACCTAGTCCCGATTTTTCTAAATTCTCTGGAACCTGGTATACGCTGCTAATTGTTGGCAAAGGAACAACTGCTTGAAGGTCGACATCAGAGAAGAGAGCAATTTTTTTCAAATGCTCTGCCTCTATTTCATGTTCAGCCCGACAACCGATAATCTGAGCGTGAATACCCAGGGCCAGAAGATCCCGTACAGAAGATTGAGCTGGTTTTGTTTTTAACTCTTGTGAAGTTTCAAGATATGGCAAGTAAACAAGATGGGCGTAGAGGACGTTCTCTCGACCCACCTTACGGCGCATTTGGCGAATTGCTTCGATAAAATGCAATCCTTCATAGTCTCCAACTGTTCCACCAATCTCGACGATATGAATATCAAAACCCTTGCCCGCATCCATAATAAACTTTTGAATTTTATTTGTAATATGTGGGATAACTTGAACGGTTTTCCCAAGGTACTTTCCTTTTCTTTCATCTTCGAGAACTTCAGTATAGATCCGACCGGTCATTATTGAACTAATCTTAGTCATATTGCGATCGATAAATCTCTCATAATGACCAATGTCTAGGTCAGTTTCCGCTCCATCGTCAGTTACAAAAACCTCCCCATGCTCTCCAGGGTTTAGCGTTCCAGCATCAACATTTAGATATGGATCGCACTTTTGCATATTAACGTAAAAACCCCGACTTTTTAGGATGTTGCCTAGAGAGGCAGCAAATATCCCCTTGCCGAGGCCGGACAAAACTCCACCAGTTACGAAGATGTATTTTGTGTCTTTAGCCATGAACCCTTTGTTTTATAAAAAAATCCCTTTCGGGACACCCACCTTAAGATATTTTAGACCTATGGATTCTTTTTGTAAAGTAAACAAAAAGGTTTTGTTAGCGCAAAGTAGTAATCTCCTATTATTAGCAAAGTAGAAACTTCCTATTCTTCCTGTCAGAATTAAACCAATTAATGATAAGGAGGAAAGAATGGAGTATGTACTGATGAGTAGAAAAGAATTAGATCAAGTAAGC
>CAZQGP010000120.1:0-5455 GCA_964593075.1 uncultured Candidatus Saccharibacteria bacterium | reverse complement strand
CTAGAAAATAGTCAATTAAGGTTGAAGTCAAAAAAGGTTGACCATGTGACTTTAGATATAGATCATTTTATTAATGATATGATCGATACACTTCGATCAAAGCCGGGCCTTGGTCTTGCCGCCCCACAAGTTGGGCGAAACCTACGAATTATTATTATAGAATCAAGGGGGTCGAAAGACGAAGAAGGAAATACTATCTATGAGAAAATTCCTCTTACACTCCTTATAAATCCCGAAATTATTAAATACTCAAGAGATAAAATCGAAATGGATGAGGGTTGTTTTAGCGTACCAAATATCTTTGGGCCAGTAATTCGTCCTAAAAAAATCAAAGCGATTGCCTACGATATTAACGGGAAAGAAATTCAGATCAATACCGGTGGCTTGCTCGCCAGAGTCATTCAACATGAATTCGATCATTTAAACGGGATTTTATTTACTGACTTAATTTTAGATAAGTCAAAACTAAAAGTAATAAGGGTTGATCAAGAGATACAGGGATAATTTACGTTTAATTTCATAAAAACACAATTACTATATCGGTAGAAATTATTGAACAACTACCTTTCCTTTCATATTTGGATAACTTGAAGAGATATATTCAAAAGTTCCCGATTTATCAAAAGTAATCTTAAAAGAATCTCCAGGTTTTATTTCCTTATTAAAAGCTTTATTTGACTCAATAACAGCATGAGTTACGGAATCTTTGTTCGTAAAAGTAACATATGATCCCGTTTTAATGGTTATTTCTTCGGGGCTAAAACCACGATTAGTAATGTTTATCTCATTTTGCGATATAACCGATTTGCTTTGATTATTAGCTGGCAGTTTACTAATCTTCTGAGAGTTTAGGGTAAGAAAGTACCCACCAATTACAATCAAAAGACAGATGACTATTATTAATATTATCTTTCTCATAATTACCTTTATTACTCTTTAATTATAGCACGATTAGTTTGTCATTATTCGCAGACATATTTCTATACTCTTCAATATAGAGCCATATATTGCTATAATTAAAATATGAGAGTAGAAAATACCCGAGTTTTATTTTTTGGAACACCCTTATTCGCTTCAACGGTTCTGGAGACTTTATATACTTTTGGTTTTGATGTTTGTGGTGTTATAACACAACCAACAAAAAAGTCCGGTCGGGGATCTCTACCAAAACCCTCTCAAGTTATGGAGACCGCCAACAAATACAAACTCTTAGTCTTTCGACCATCTTCAAACAGCGAGATTTTCAATATTGCCAAACAAGTGAATCCTGATATTATAGTTGTGGCCGCCTATGGCCGAATTATTCCTAAAGAGATACTTGAAGTTCCTGAATACGGAGCCTTAAATATTCATGGCTCACTTTTACCTAAATATCGAGGACCGTCCCCAATCCCAACCGCTATATTAAATGGCGATAAAGAATCGGGTATTACTATCATGAGAATGACGGAGAGATTAGACTCTGGCCCAATTGTCTCAAAAGTAAAGGTCCACGTTGATCCTAATGAGACTACAACGACATTGTATCAGAAACTAGCTGAAGCAGGAGCGAACGAAATTGTTCAAATTATTCCTCGCTTTATGCACAACGAATTAAAAATTACGCCACAAAACGACGACAACGCTACATACTGTACGATGATTAGAAAAGAGGATGGGCTAATTAATTGGCATCGATCCGCCGTTGATATAGAGAGAGAAATAAGGGCGTTTATTCCCTGGCCAAATGCTTATACTCTATGGAACGATAAAATACTAAAGATACTTGAAGGTCAGGTTGTAAAAAAAGTTCTAGAGCCTGGCTATGTTGTAGCGTTAAATAAAAGCCTTGTGATTGGCTGTGGTAAAGATTCAATCAATATTACCAAGCTACAAATTGAGGGTAGAAACGAGATGATAGTTACTGACTTTCTAAATGGTTATAAAAACATAGACGGTGTGAATTTATCTTAAGCCGGCTCTATGGTTTGATCTTTTAAAGGAGGTTCTTCGGCATTCGTGACATTACCGCTTAGTATCTCCTTTATTTTATCAACCACTTTTGAGGGGGTATATTGGCTTTTGACGATGTAGCCTACAGCACCAAGTTGCATGCCTTTTTGAATATGATCTTCCTGCCCTAAATTACTCAAAATTAGCACCGGGATATCTTTTGTTTCAGAATCACTCTTGATAATTTTCAAGACTTCATATCCGTCTAACTCTGGCATTAATATATCAAGTAAGATAATCTCAGGCTTAAATTCCTTTACCTTCTCGACACCAACTCTTCCATTATCTGCAACCTGAACCTCCATACCATCGAGACTCAACTTTAGTTGGTACATCTTTGAAATATATCGATCATCTTCTACTATTAAAACTTTTGCCATATTTGGGGTCATTTAACCCTCCTTGTAATTATTAAAATACGATTATTTTGTTTATTAGTCAAGTTATTTAGACAATTTTAACTGCCAAATTGCTAATAAAAAGATGACCATTTATCGAAAATCCGGAGGCTTTAGTATGCCCGCCTCCTCCAAATTGTTTGGCTATCTTCCCGACGTCAATTTGTATATTTCTCGTTCTTAGGCTTATCTTTACTAATCCTTCTTCTTCTTCAGTTATAATAATCAGCATACTTACGTTTTTTAAGACATTTAACGAATTAGAAATTCCAGTAATTGAATTGTTGTTTATATCATATTTATATATATCACTTAAAGCCAAATAGGAGACCGCGATCTGAGTCCCTGGGTGAATTTTTAATCGAGACAAAACTAGTCCATAAATTTTGTAATTTTCAAATGATTGACTTGATAAACTGTGTTTTGTGACAAGGTTTAATCTAGCACCAAGCCTAATAAGATTAGACGCAATCACTAAACCTCTGCTAGTCGTGTTCTGGTTTTGAAAACTAGTCGTGTCGGTTTCAATCCCTGTCAAAAGATATGTAGCAATTTTTTTGTCAATTTTAGTTCTTAATAATTCTAATATTTTATAAATAATCTCACATGTTGAACAACTATTTTGTTCTATATAATAGTAATCAACCAGTTGTTCTAGGTCTCCATTCTGATGATGATCAATCAAAATAACTTTCGCGCCTTCTTCTTTAGCCTTTATTACTATGGAAGGAATTGAGACTCTTGCCAAATCGGGCGTATCTAATATTATTATAAGATCTGTTCCAAAAAAATATTCGTTAATAAAGGCGTGTTTTTCAAATATATTAAAAAAATCCAAATTAGGCGGAAGTGATTGATCGCTAATTATTTTAGCTTTTTTTCCCATCTCATTAATGGCTAGTCTTAAGGAAAGCATCGACCCAAAGCTATCGCCATCCCCATCTCTGTGTCCAATCAAAGCAATATTGCTGCTTTTATGGATAATTGAGACAAGTTCATTTATTTGATTCATCTCTCTTTATTTTTTGAAAAACGCGACTGATGTTTTCGATATATTCGCCTGATTGATCAAATCTAAACTCAACCTTAGGAACATATTTTAAATGAACTCTTTCATTTAAACTTTTTTGCATACTTTTATGTTTTTCTTTAAGTGTTTTTTCTAGAAGTTCAATTTCTAACCCAAAAACACTCAGCCAAACTACAGCATGCCTAAGATCAGGAGTTGTTTCAACGGCTGTGACAGTAATAATTCCTCTGCCAAAATTAACTTCCCGAAAAAGTATTTGGCTGACTTCTTCTTTAATGAGTTCATTTACTTTGTAGGTTCGCTTCGACATTAAATATTAGCGTTAAGTGTTTGCTTTTGCTCTTCTAGAAGATAGAAGACAATTTGATCCTTAGGCTGAATTTCAACTGTACCTTCCACCCCAAGTCCGCACTCCATCCCTATCTGGGCCTGGTTGACTTCATCCTTACCTCTTTTTACAGAAAGAATTTTAACTTTACCCATTTCTTCGTCTTTTCTTAGAACCCTGGCTTTCGTACCCTTTTCGATTTTACCTTCTGTAACTCGACCCCCTAAAACAATCATTTTTTTGTTAGTAGAAAAAATTTGAATTACTTCTAATCGACCACTAATTATCTCGATAATTCTAGGAGGGAGTAAGTCCTCTAAAGCTTTTTTAATGTCATCTAGTAATTCGTAGATAATTTTATAGCTTGAGATGTTAACATGCTCGGTTTTTGCTATTTGGTTAATAGCCTGTGGTATGGCAACATTAAAGGCTACAATTAGCTTACTCGCGGTCGTTGCTCTCATTATGTCTGACTCATTGACTTCACCCACCCCGGCATGTACGGCCCTAACCTTAACTTCCGCGGTGCTTAATTTCTCAAAAGCTTGGACAATCGCATCTAATGAACCTTGGACGTCCGCTTTAATAACAACGGCAAGTTCTTTGACTTCACATTCTGCGATTGAGCTTGTTATGGTTTCTAAATTAATTTTTTTGACAGAACCGTATGTTTTAATGACGCAGGCTTTTTTAAAATCTTCGCAAGCCCCCCTTGCCTCTTTTTCTTCGCTAAAAACGATAAATGGTTCACCCACCATCGCAACCTTTTTCACACCTGCTACCTTAACTGGCATACTAGGAAGCGCTTCCTTAATTTTCTTCCCGAGATCATTCGTAATTGATCTAGCGCGACCATAAGTTTCTCCAATCTGGAGACAATCACCAACCTTTAGAGTCCCGTTTTGAATTAATATCGTTGCAACCGGTCCTTTCCCGCTGTCCATATGTGATTCTATGACGACACCTGTAGCTGGTGACTTTTCGTCGGCTTGTAAATTCTTTAAATCGGCCAATAATAAAATTATATCTAACAAATTATCAATGCCTGACCCAGTTTTTGCCGAGACTTGGACGCACAGAGTATGCCCACCCCATTCTTCAGGCACCAAATTAATTTCAGCTAACTGTTGCATTACCCGCTGTATATCAGCATCGGGTTTATCAATCTTAGTAATCGCAATAATCAAAGAGGTATGAGCCTTCTTAATATGATTCAGGGCCTCTAGGGTCTGAGTTTTTATCCCATCGTCTGCTGCGATGACGACAATGGCTATATCTGTAATTTGAGCGCCATGCGCTCTCATTTCTTCAAAGGCCGAATGCCCTGGTGTGTCGATAAAGGTAATCTTCTTGCCTTTTCTTTCGACTTGATATGAGCCAATATGCTGAGTTATTCCCCCCGCTTCCCCCGCCACAACGTTGGCGTGGTGTACAGCGATTGCATCAAGCAAACTTGTCTTTCCATGATCAACGTGGCCAAGAATTGAGACCATTGGAGGTCTTATTGTAAGATTTGCTTTCTCCTTGATCTCCAGCTCATGATTAGTTTTTTTGCTTGGCCTACTTTCTTCTTCAACTTCTATGCCCAGATATTCTGAGATAATAGCTGCTGTTTCAAAGTCAATGCTTTCATTGATGGTTGCCATAACCCCGATTTTCATCAACTCTGCAACAACAGCCGCCGCTGACACCCCTAATTTCTTAGCT
>CAZQGP010000119.1:0-4374 GCA_964593075.1 uncultured Candidatus Saccharibacteria bacterium | reverse complement strand
CGAGCGTCATAGTTATTCATAATCACCCATCGGGCGACCCTTCACCGAGTGACGAAGACAAACAAGTTGCCGCTCGAATTGTCGAAGCAGGTAAAATTGTTGGTATCAACGTACTTGATTTTCTTATTATCGCGGAGCGAGGCATACATAGTATTCTCGCAGAATTACAACATGTACAACCAAAAGCCACCGATTATGTTGCCGAAGGCAACCAAGGTTCGCTCTTTGATCTTCTCGTTGATGCACGACATATATATTTTCTCGGAGTAAATGATAAAGCACCCGAACCTATAACAAAAACCAAACATAAGTTTATCGATCTCTTTGCAGGTATCGGTGGTTTCCATGTTGCCTTTCATAATGCGGGCGCTGAATGTGTGTTTGTGTCCGAATGGGACGAAAAAGCGCGAACTACATATAGGCACAACTTTTATAAAGTATCTCCCGATGTTTTTAGAAACGGCAATTTTGTTGGCGACATCACCAAAGTGAACGAGAAAGAAATGCCAGATTTTGATGTTATTACAGGCGGTTTTCCATGTCAGCCTTTCTCACAAGCGGGCTTCAAGAAAGGATTTAGCGAAACACGAGGTACTCTTTTCTTTGACATTGTACGTATTATAAAAGAAAAAAAACCGAAAGCGTTCTTTCTCGAAAACGTGCGTGGCTTATACGCCCACGACGAAGGAAAGACCTTTGCAACCATAAAACGTATTATAGAGGAAGAACTTGGATATTCGTTCCATTCAAAAATTGTTAAAGCTTCTGATTTCGGTATGCCACAACATCGCCCGCGATTGTTTATGGTTGGTTTTCGTGACAACACAATACCGTTTGAATTTCCCGATCCTGTTAAAGATTTGAAATATACGATGTCTGATGTTTTCGGAGGAAAGTGCAACAAAGATGTCGGATTCACTCTTCGTGTCGGAGGTCGTGGAAGTCAGATCACTGATAGACGCAATTGGGACGCGTACCGTGTGGACGGAAAGATAGTCCAACTCGGACCTAAAGAGGGCTTGAAAATGCAAGGATTCCCTAAGTGGTTTGAATTTCCTGAAGGTGTATCGTCAGCACAGTCAATGAAGCAGCTCGGCAACTCTGTCGCCGTACCAGCAATTCAAGCTGTTGCAGAAAGAATAATTGAGATATTAAATAAATATGAAAACAACAAATAATACATCACCAAAAGGCAATAAAGGCGAGTGGTCTGAATTCTATGCCTTCACAAAGATTCTTACCGAAGGTAAGGTTTTTACCGCCGACAAAGACCTTAAAATTTTGGAAGACCATTTTCATCTTGTCTTGAAAATCATTCGTCAAGAAACAGCAGGTATAAAGTCGTATGATATTTCGAAAAATGACGGTCGTGTGATTATTTCAAACAACGGTACAGAAATAGATGTGGTTGATTTGGATGGAATTAAGGGGGGTGTTGCTAAAATCTTTGAACAAATTAAAAAATCTTCAGGCACTACTTTTGAAATATCGTACGCGGTAGGGATAATGGACAATCTTCACTGCACACAATTAAGAGCATCTAGTGGTAAAAAAGCTGACATAACTATTGTTTTACACGATAAAAAGTCGCCTGAATTTCCTGAACTAGGTTTCAGTATTAAATCAATGCTTGGTTCTCCAGCCACGTTACTCAATGCGTCGGGAGCCACAAATTTTGTATATCGTATTGGCACCAGAGATGGTGCGCCTGTTCAAAATTCTGACGATATGTCTGTTAGAGAGGCGACAAAACTTTCATATGGAGCAGGTGCAGGCTTGGAATTCATTAGTATGGACAATGCGACTTTCCGTAAAAATTTACGTAAAGTTGATTCCATATTCCCTGATATTGTCGCTCAAATGTTGAAGCACTATTACATGGGGAATGGAACTACTATCAAAGATCTCGTAGATAAAATTGCCCAGGATTCTGATTTTATGGATCATATCGATTTCACAAAAGATATGCTAATCCTAAACATAAAAAGATTTCTTTCCGCTATTGCATTGGGCATGATGCCAAGTAAAGATTGGGATGGTTATACCGAAGCTCATGGTGGATATATTATTGTCAAAGAAGATGGAGAGGTTGTCTGTTACCACCTTTATAATCGAGATAAATTTGAGGATTATCTCTTTTACAATACCAAACTGGACACCCCAAGCACTTCTCGTCATGGATTCGGTAGAATTTACGAAGAAGATGGCGAACAACGAATGAAGCTTAATTTACAAATACGATTTTTGAAATAAGGAAATTGCCAGATGTTTTGTAGATAAGAAATAGTATATGAATAAATTAAATATCAAACTTCAATACTGTTACGGAATTAAGAAACTTGAAAAAGAGTTTGTTTTTAGTAATAGGACTTTTGCTATCTATGCTCCAAACGGCTCAATGAAAACATCTTTTGCAAAAGCCTTTAAAGATTTAATTAAAGGAGAGGAGACAAAAGATTTAATTTATCCAGAGAGGAAAACTGTCAGAGAAATCAAAAATGAAAGTGACATCGAATTAACAAAAGAGGAAGTTTTTGTTATTGAGCCATATAACGAAAGTTATTTTTCCGATAAAGAATCCACCCTCGTTGTGGAAAAAGAACTAAAGGAACAATATGAAAAGATATATGGTGATTTGGATAAAGAAAAGAACAGTTTTGTTAAAAATTTGAAATCAATATCTCAAAGTAGCGACTGCGAGGAGGAAGTGTTATCAACATTTTCGGAAAATGAGAAAGAAACACTATTTTATATTTTAGAGAGAGTTTTTCCTTCTATTGATGGTTCTCATACGAAGTATTCTTTTAGATATAACGATATTTTTGATAAAAAGGACAATGTAAAAAAGTTTTTAGATAAATATAGTAAAACTTTAGATGAGTATATTCAACAGTATGATTCCCTTGTATCTCAGTCTGCATTCTTCAAAAAATCTGCAAATACTTTTGGGACATACCAAGCGAATGAGTTATTAAAATCAATAGAGGACAATTCTTTTTTTGAAGCTGGTCACTCTATTAATTTATCAAATGATTCAAAGATCAATTCAGCTGAAGACCTAAAGGGACTGCTAGAGTCGGAGATAAAAAAGATTATAAACGACGAGAAACTGAAGAAGATATTTGACACCATAGACAAAGCCATTGGACAAAATGTCGAATTGCGTGCATTTAAGAAAGTTATAGAGGGTGATAATTCACTTCTTGTTCACCTCAAAGATTATGAATTTTTCAAGAAAAAGGTTTGGCTTGGTTATCTTTCCCAGATGCAAAGCGACATTAAAACTCTACTTGATTTTTATACAGCAAAGAAAGAAGAGTTGGCTAAAATCATTAAACTGGCTGGAAACACTGCAACTGAATGGGAGTCTGCGGCGGATGAGTTTAATAACAGATTTACTGGTTTGCCATTTAAAATAAAAATAAAGAATAAGGAGGATGTGATTTTAAAAACTAATGCTCCAGTTTCAGAGTTTATTTTTAATGACTCTGAAATTAAGAATGTAAATAGAGAGGAGCTTTTGAGGGTGTTGAGCCAAGGAGAAAGAAGAGCATTGTATATACTAAATATCATATTTGAAATCAGAGCTAGGAAAAAAGCAGGTCAAAAAACTTTACTCATCATTGATGATATAGCTGACTCTTTTGATTATAAAAATAAATATGCCATTGTTGAATATCTAAAAGATATTTCAGAAGATGATAATTTTTTTCAAATAATTCTCACTCACAATTTTGATTTTTTTAGGACAATCCTAAGTAGAGGAGTTGTCTCTTACGGGCAGTGTTTAATTAGCAATAAAAGTGCTCTTGGCGTAGAACTGGAGCAAGCTAGTTACGTTAAGAACCCTTTCATTAATGACTGGAAAAACGATCTAACTAACAGTAAAAAATTGATTGCCTCTATTCCGTTTGTAAGAAACATTATTGAATATACCCAAGGTGATAGTGGTAATGACTATCTATTATTAACATCAATACTACATTTAAAACAAAATTCTACCTCAATTACCGTCAATGATTTCAAGTTGATTTTTGAAAAAAATATTCAGAATGCCACCTTTCCCGCAAGTATAGATACGAGCAAAAATATTATAGACGCCATATTTGAGGCTGCTGATGATTGTTTGACAGCTACACAAGGGACAAATCTTGAACATAAGATTGTAATGTCAATCGCCATACGACTAAAAGCTGAGCAGTTTATGAAATCAAAGATAACAGATCAGACATTTGTTGCGGGTTTAGATGGTATATCAAATCAAACATGGGTACTATTTAAAAAATACGAGGAAGAGTTTAATAATGAAAAAGGTTGTATTGATACCATAAAAAGGGTTAATCTAATAACTCCAGAAAACATCCACATAAACTC
>CAZQGP010000118.1:0-16004 GCA_964593075.1 uncultured Candidatus Saccharibacteria bacterium | reverse complement strand
GCTTACTTGATCTAATTCTTTTCTACTCATCAGTACATACTCCATTCTTTCCTCCTTATCATTAATTGGTTTAATTCTGACAGGAAGAATAGGAAGTTTCTACTTTGCTAATAATAGGAGATTACTACTTTGCGCTAACAAGGATAAACTAACCATTGAATTTTTTGACAAAATAAGCTATAATAAATTTAGAATTTAACAAAAAGGAGTGTCTGTGGCCCTGAAAAAAGAAGAAAAAGGAAAATTAATGAAGGACGTTGCTAGGAACCCAAAAGACACTGGGTCTCCTGAAGTTCAAGTTGCAGTTTTCACCGAAAAAATTAAAATCTTAACTGAACACCTAAAGACTCACAAGAAAGATGAGAGCTCACGTCGTGGTTTACTTAAAATGGTAAGTAAACGACGTCGATTATTAGATTATCTAGCTAAGAAAAATAAGGACGGCTATTCTGCATTAATAAAGAAACTCGGTCTCAGAAAATAAGATGGATTGATTCGTTAATTTAATGCATCAACCCCTCTCCGATTGTTTCGGAGAGCAATTGGTTCATTAATAGATTAATAATGAATAGGACTCAGAGCTAGGAAGTTAGATTTAAGCAAAAGCTTAGGCAGAACCAAAATCAGCTTCTCTCCCTGACTCCTATTCACAAAGAAGGGAGTTTTTATGAACTCAAAAAATACAATAAAAAGTTATGAAGCAGACTTTTCTGGGACGAAAATCTCTTTCGAAGTCGGAAAAATGGGCTTACTTGCAGATGGATCTGTTGTCGCTCGATATAACGACTCGGTCGTTTTGGCGACAGCGGTTATCTCCAAAAACATTAAGGAAGATATCGATTATTTTCCTCTAACCGTCGAATTCCAAGATAAATGGTCAGCCACTGGGAAAATTTCTGGATCACGTTTTATTAAACGTGAAGGCAGACCATCTGAACTGGGAATTTTACGTTCCAGAATGATTGATCGACCAATTCGCCCAATGTTTCCAAAGGGTTACATGAACGAAGTTCAAATCATTGTTTCACCTTTGTCACTAGACGGAACCATTGATCCAGCCGTTTTGGGTTTAAACGCCGCCTCCGCTGCATTAATGCTAACAGGCGCACCTTTTGAGGGTCCATTAGGAGCTGTCCGCATTGGTCAGGTTGAAGGAAAACTTGTCATAAACCCAAGTGATTTAGAAATCGCCGATTCAGCTTTTGATATATTGGTTGCCGGAACTCAAGATGCAATCACGATGATTGAGGGCAGCGCTCGAGAGATACCAGAAGAAACCATCGCAGAAGCACTTGAATTAAGCTTTAAATCTTTGCAGGCTTCAAATAAGCTTCAACAAGAGATGATAAAAGATCAAAACGTTGTAGCTCAAAACTACGACTTAAAACTTCCAGACAAAGATGCTTATGCTTCAGTCGCCAAATACTTAGAAAGCAAGCTTGGTGATTCAATTCGTCATAAAGATAAAATTGCTCGGAATATGCTCATTGCTGAACTCGAAGATATGGTTATGGGTGAATTTAACGATAAGTTTGAAGAAGCAGATTTATCACAAGCTTTTGAAAAAATTATCAAAGAAGAAGTCCGTCGCTCAATCCTTGAAGACGGGGTTCGTCCAGATCACAGAAAGTTTGATGAAGTAAGGCCACTGTCAAGTGAGGTTGGCATTTTACCTCGAACTCATGGTTCAGGCCTTTTTCAAAGAGGGCAGACCCAGATTCTCTCTATTACCACTCTTGCTTCGCCGTCCAAGGCTCAAATCGTCGAGAGTATGGATCAAGATTTTAGTAAAAAATTTATGCATCATTATGTTGATACCCCGGCCTCTTATGGAGAAACAGGCAGACTTGGAGCTGGAAGGCGGGCCATTGGTCATGGTTTTTTGGCAGAGAGGGCACTAGAAGCCGTTATGCCACCCGAATCAGAGTTCCCTTATACTATTCGTGTCGTCTCAGAGGTCTTAAGTTGTAATGGTTCAAGTTCAATGGGCTCAGTCTGCGGCGCATCACTCTCTCTTATGGATGCTGGCGTACCGATTAAAGCTAACGTCGCAGGAATCGCAATCGGCTTAGTCTCAATAGATGGTGATTTGAACAAAAAACATGTTATCTTGACCGATATTATGGGAGCCGAGGATTTCGCTGGTGATATGGACTTCAAATCAGCAGGCACCAGAGAAGGAATTACTGCAATTCAGATGGACATTAAAGTCAAAGGACTCACAATTGACTTTTTAAGAGATGTCATGAAACGTGCTAATGTCGCCAGAATGGAGATTTTGGAGAACATGGATCGCTCCATAAACAAACCAAGAGCTGAATTATCTAAATATGCGCCTCGCCTCACTACTCTTCATATTAATCCAGAGAAAATCCGAGAAGTGATCGGCAAAGGAGGGGAAGTAATTAATAAGATTATTGCGGATACTGGGGTTGAAATTGATATCGAAGACGACGGAACAGTCGTTGTCGCCGCCGTCGATGGAAAGGCCGCAGATGCCGCTGTAGCAATTATCAACGGGATTATCGCCGAACCAGAAGTTGGAAAAATCTATGACGGCAGAGTCGTAAAGATTATGGATTTTGGTGCTTTTGTCGAATTTATGCCGAACAAGGAGGGGTTGGTTCATATCTCACAAATCGCTAATGAGCGAATTGAAAAAGTGACAGATGCCCTGAAAGAAGGCCAAGAAGTAAAAGTAAAGCTGACTGAAATAGACTCACAAGGAAGAAACAATCTTTCAATTAAGGCAACTTTGCCTAGAGACTAGCTTGACGCAAGATAGAAACAATATTTAATTTATTTATCGCTCTTAAAAAGTGGCCATAAGCCACTTTTTAGTTGTTATAATATAAATATGAAAATTGCAATTATTAGTGATGTTCACGGAAATATGGCCTATTTGGAAAAAGCAAAGAATAGAATTGATTTAGAAAAAATTAAAACAGTGATTTGTTGTGGCGATATTCAGACTGAAGATGTTTTTATGAAGCTAGATACATGGTCACAAAAAGTCTATTTAGCGCTCGGCAATGCTGATATAGAACTGGGCTACAAATTAACAGCCGGACATATTTGTCCAAAACATCTCACATATTTTAATGATTTTGGAGTAATTAATTTGCATAAAACAAAAATCGCTTTTACTCACTACGATTTCTTTGCTAGAAAATTAGCCAAGGAAGGTAAATATGATTTGGTTTTTTATGGTCATACTCACACGCCTTGGGAAGAGAGAATCGAGAAATCAATTATTATCAATCCCGGTGAAATATCGGCCCAATTCGGCAAGCCAACTTTTGCAATTTATGATTTAGTTAAGAAAAAAGCAAACCTGATTCTTCTAGCCTAAAGTTCTCCTTCAATATTTGACAAACATGATTATATTTGATATACTATATTTAACTTTTGGGTGTACTTAAATACAAATGATTGACGAAATACTTATTAATAATGCCGCTTCTCTTCTTGAGATAGAAAAGCTCGTAACACAATGCGAGCGCTGTTTATTATATCGAACCAAAACCAAAGATGTTCCAGGAGTCGGCAACGAACACGCAGAAGTAATGTTTATTGGTGAAGCACCTGGCAAAGATGAAGACCTGCAAGGAGAACCCTTCGTCGGGGCTGCTGGCAAATTTTTAAATGAAATGATTGAGAGCTTGGGCTGGAAAAGGGGCGATATATATATCGCGAATGTACTTAAACATCGACCTCCGGACAATCGTGATCCGGAGACAAGCGAAGCGGATGCTTGTTGGCCATTTTTAAAAAGACAAATCGAGATAATATCGCCAAAACTAATTATTTTTCTCGGTCGCCATTCCATGACTAGATTTTTTCCAAATTTAAAAATATCAAAAGTCCATGGCCAGGCATTTCGTAAAGATTTTTTAGGTAAATCGCAGGTTTTTTTGGTTTTATATCACCCGGCTGCTGCTCTATACAATGGTGGGATGAGAGAGACTTTAAAAAATGACTTTAAGAAAATTCCCTTAATTTTAACAAAAATTGACGAAGTCGATTTCATTAAAAACCCACCCAAAGAAAAACATATTCAGTCAGATACAACTAAAGATCTAAAGATAAAACAAGAAAAATTATTTTAATAAAAATCCCAGCAAATAACTGGGCCGCTTGTAGCGGAAAAATGAAAGGAAACTATGGTTCTTAATAAAAACCAAAAACGTCCCTCACATGACGGACAAAATCATAAAGAAAAACAGGCACATCAACCACAGACTGTCGCACCTCAAAAAGGATTATTAAAGATAACTCCTTTAGGAGGTTTGGGTGAAGTTGGTAAAAACCTCACCGTCTACGAATACGAAGACGATATTATTATTGTTGATATGGGTTTTATGTTCCCAAGCGATGAAATGCTAGGTGTAGACTATTTAATCCCAGATATTTCATATCTTGAAGACAAGAAAGACAAAATTCGCGGAATTCTTATTACTCATGGCCATGAAGATCATATCGGTGCAATTCCTTATATCTGGAATAAGTTGTCTGTCCCAATTTACGGAACAAAATTAACTCTAGGATTAATCGAAAGCAAGTTAAGTGAATTTCGCTTTAATCAAGAAGGACTACTAAACGTTATCGACCCAGACAAAGATCATTTACGTCTTGGTGCATTCGATATTGAATGGTTTCGAGTTACTCACTCGATCCCTGATGCAGTCGGAATTTCGATAAAAACTCCAATTGGACGAGTTATCTATACTGGAGATTTCAAAATTGATCATTCTCCCCTAGATAACCGGTATACTGACCTAACTAAACTTTCACGCTTCGGGCATGAGGGCGTTTTGCTTCTTCTTTCAGATAGTACGAATGCCGAGCAGCCCGGCTATTCAATGAGTGAAAAATCGCTCGAAGAAAGTTTTGAGAATATCTTTGAGAAAGCTCAAGGTAGAATTATTATTGCCTCATTTGCGTCTCAAATTAATCGGATTCAAATGGTTATAGATTCAGCCCGAGACAACGGTAGAAAGCTGGCCTTTTCTGGTCGTAGCCTGCTTAAGAATGTCGAGATCGCGGTCAGATTAGGATATTTGAAGATACCTCAAGGATTAATAGTTAGGATTCAAGACATTAATAAATATCCAGATAAAATGGTAACTGTCATGAGTACTGGTTCGCAGGGGGAATCAATGTCCGCTTTGTCACGTATGGCACGGGGTGAACACAAAAATATTAAAGTTAAAAAAGGTGACACAGTTATTTTCTCTAGCTCGCCAATTCCCGGGAATGAAAGCTCCATAACGGCCGTTATGGATGACCTTTTTCGTGAAGGGGTTGATGTGGTTTTTGATGCAGAAAAAAGCAGAACACATGTATCTGGACATCCTTGTCAAGAAGAACTAAAACTAATGATTGCCCTAACTAGGCCTAAATTTTTCGCTCCATGGCATGGTGAACGACATATGTTAGTAAGACATGCCAAAATTGCTCAAGATTTAAACATCCCTGAAAATAATATATTTATTTTAGATAATGGCGACACCATTGAACTTACGAATACCGGGGCAAAAAAGAGTGACTCCAAGGTCGCTAACGGCGTCGTTTTGGTTGATGGTTTTGGAATCGGTGATGTTGGTGAAATTGTTTTGCGTGAACGAAAATCAATGTCTACAGAAGGAATCTTTGTCGTTATCTGTACCGTCAGCAAAAATGATGGTCGTCTCTTAACCAGCCCCGACATTATCTCTCGTGGCTTTATTTATATGAGAGAAAATGAACAATTGGTCAACAATACTCGCAAAGAAGTAAAAAGAATCGTCGAAGGTTATAAGGGAGACAATAAACAAAACTGGCAAGTATTAAAAGTCCAGCTTCGTGAAGTTATTAGCGAATACCTTTACAACGAAACTCATCGCAAGCCGCTTCTTATCCCAGTTGTCATAGAAGTTTAAGCGCATTGGATTCATCCCCGTCTCCTCTGTTGTTTCTGTGTTAACTGTTTCGTTCAGCTTAAAGCAAGAACTTAATAATTTATATTTTAAGCTCTTGCTTTATTAGTTCTCTAGCCGTCAGTACCGCCTCGTCCTTGTTATTGATTTTCCCATTATTGTAAGAGTTATTGATTAATTTTTTAATTTTTCCTACAATTTTGCCATGTTTTTTATCAGAATATCCAATTCCTAAATTATTAATTTCATCAATGATATCTCTACCACTAATGATATAAATATAATTAATTCCTTCTGGACTTTTCACCTGTTCACCAACCATACGATCTACTTCACTAAAAAAGCTAAAATCTTTTTCTTTATCCCTTCCCATACTGGACTTATCGTCTGCCAAGGCCAAGATCAGTAAATCTTTAAAAAGAGGGTTTGATGCCATAATTTTTTGTTTAGCTGGCTTCATGTGAGTAAACGAAAAAATTCGCATATGATTATCAATAAGCCAAATCACATCATTGATGACATTGTTCGAAAATCTCAATCTTTTTAAAGCTTTTCTTGCTTTTTCGGCTGAGAACTTGTCGTGACCGTAAAAGGTAATTTTTTCGTTATCGTCTTCATTTATCTCAGATGTGTCAAGTTTCCCCGTATCATGATACAAGCCTGCTAATTTGACTCTCAGTGGAGCAGAATCTGGGATATTCTGTAAAACCAGTTTGGTATGCACAAACGCATCCCCTTCACTGTGAAAGGTTTTTGGCTGTTCGACTCCTTTTAGTTGATCAACGTCAGGGAAGACCAGAGGCAACAATTCAATTTGGTCTAATATTTCAATAAATTTTTCGGCGTGCGATTCCATGCTTTTTTCAATCTCTTTTTTTATTCTCTCAAACGCTACTCTTCTTTTCTCAACGTCTTCTTCATTTAAATATGTTTGATCAATGCTCTTTCCAAATTCCTTCATCGCTATAAGAAGCGTCTTGTCTATCGCAAAATCTAGTTTGCATGCAAAGCGTACAGCTCGAAGAATCCTCAAAGGATCTTCCGAAAATTTTTCGTTGGGATTTCCTACAGACCGAATAATTCTATTTCTTATATCCTCGATTCCGCCAAAATAGTCGAGACAATGAGTTTCGCTTTTAGAAAATATTTCCATGGCAACGGCATTAAAAGTAAAGTCTCGCCTTGCCAAATCCTCTTCAACGCTGATATCAGTTGTCTCTACATTTGGCTTGCGACTCAAAGATTCATATTTTTCTATCCGAGGTAGTCCAATATCAACCGCTTCTTTTTGGTTGTGTGGTAAAAACTTATAAGTACCAGTCGACGTGCCACTGCTTTCGATAATTCTACCTCTACTCGCCATAAAAGACTCAAGTTCATCCGGAGAAATACCTTCAATCAAGAGATCATAATCATCAGACTTTAAACCGAGTATTGCATCACGGACTACTCCCCCTACTAGAAAAACGCGACTATCAGCATGTCTTCCCTTTAGCTCTTCGATAAAGCGCAACCCGGGTTCGGTCTCCGCTCGTTTTACTAGCTCTATAAGGGCAGCTTCAGAGCCTTCTTGTGTGACCTCAACAGTCTTGGCTGGCTTGAACTCTCCTTGTGGTGGATATATTAATCTCTCCATAGTAGTTGCCATTATATCATGGCTATTTCTATGTTTTGTAATGATTCTATTTATAAATTATATTGCTTGATATGGTTTATCGTTTGTTTCAATATTTTTGATTATATTTTCGACTGCATGCAGCTTAATAGCTGTGATTCTAAATATGAAAAAAGCTTTACTTTAAATCTTCCGCTTAAATTGCTATAATAATCATGTTTAAAATAAAGATTATGTCAAGAAAAAGACGACCAGGACGGCCAAAAGGTTCAATAAACAAAAAAAAGTCTTCGGACTTGGAGAATTCGTCTCGTCTCAACCCCGATACAATTCGAGAGATTGTTGCAATAGTTCTTTTTATTTTTGCTTTTATTCTAACCGTTAGTTTTGTGGGATTCGGTGGCTCACTAGGTACTACCATAAGCACTAATCTTCGTATTGTTCTGGGTTGGACTACTTATGTTCTACCAATAATCCTTGGTCTACTAGGATATGCCCTTTTTCGTACTGAATTGCCTTTTTCAAAAGCTACAACATATATAGGCATTGCCCTTTTTGTTGCTTCGCTCTCTGGAATCTTCCAAATATTCCTTAATCCGTTTAGTGCATTTGAGATTGCCCAGGCTGGCAATGGTGGGGGGTATTTAGGGGTTTTCGTTCAAAAATTAATGCTAATTCTGCTTAATGCCCCTGTTTCATTCGTTGTTTTGGCTGCATTCGCTATTATCGGAGTTTTGCTTGCCACAAATATTTCTCTGCGTGAGCTGTTCAAGCGAAAGGAAAAAGAAGAAAAAGCAACTTTAAAAAATGATATTAAGATTCACGAAACCAACCCAGTAAAAAGCGCTTTAACTAGCTTGCGAAAACAACCCGATCCAGACAAAGTCGAGACTCCTACCATGACGGTTGGTGATACTACTGGGTGGGAATTTCCTTCTACAGACCTTCTAGAGGAGATGACGACTCGAGCCGATAGTGGGAATATCCGAGAAAATGCCGCCACAATTCAAAAGACTCTTGGTAATTTTTCAATTGAAGTAAATATGACCGATGTCAACGTTGGCCCAACCGTTACTCAATACACGCTAAAACCAACTGATGGCGTAAAATTGGAAAAAATTACGGGTTTAGACAAAAATTTAGCCTTATCTTTAGCGGCTCATCCGATTCGAATCGAAGCTCCTATCCCCGGTAAAAGTTTAGTTGGGATAGAAGTTCCAAATAAAAAACCACAAATAGTACGGATGCGAAACATTATTGAATCTGAAACATTTAGAAATCGGAAATCGTCATTATCTGTTATCTTGGGACTCGATGTCGCAGGTCATCCTCAAATTGCTGATGTTGCAAAAATGCCTCACTTATTAATCGCAGGGTCAACAGGCTCCGGCAAATCTGTTTGTATTAATGCAATTTTAGCTAGCCTTTTGTATCAAAACTCCCCCAATAAATTAAAGTTGATATTAGTAGATCCAAAGAGAGTCGAATTATCTCTTTATAATGACATGCCACATCTTTTGACCCCAGTTATTGTCGAGGCCGACAAAACAGTTAGTGCCCTAAAATGGGCCGTTGCAGAGATGGAACATCGTTATAGAATTTTACAACAAGCCGGGAAAAGAAATATTAATGACTACAATGAGACTAAAGGCAAAGAAGCAATGCCATATATTATTATTGTTATCGATGAATTGGCCGACCTAATGGCAGTTTCAGCAAATGAAGTTGAGGCTTTAATTTGCCGCTTAGCACAGATGGCTCGAGCGGTCGGTCTTCACTTGATTGTGGCCACCCAGAGACCGTCAGTTGATGTAATTACTGGCTTGATAAAAGCAAATATTACTACCAGAATCGCGTTCTCGGTCGCCTCTAATGCAGATTCGCGAACTATATTAGATCAAGGGGGCGCAGAAAAGCTCTTAGGGAATGGCGACATGCTTTTTGTCTCCGCTGAAATTTCAAAGCCTCGTCGTATTCAGGGCGCTTTTGTTTCGGAAAAAGAAGTTCGTTTGGTGACTGATTTTGTCAAAGCTCAGGATAAACCAGAGTACAATGAAGAAATTTTACTTCAAAATACCAGAGCCGCAACTGGTGGAGACGGATATGGACCGGTTGACGATGAACTCTTTATAGATGCCGCTGATTGTGTAATTCGCACTGGGAAGGCCTCTGCCTCCTTACTCCAGAGACGGCTCCGCATCGGTTACGCTCGTGCCGCTCGACTTCTTGATCTTTTAGAAGAAAGAGGGGTAGTTGGCCCGGCTGACGGGGCTCGGCCTCGTGATGTTCTGGTTGATGACGTCAACGATGTGATAACTGAAACAGAATACGAAGAAGAATAGGTAATGAATCCAGTTAATTTTAGTCGAAAAACGCTTCCACAAAAAGAAGGCTTAGGCGAAAAACTCGCTAAGAAAAGAGTTGCGCTCGGTTTTTCAGTCCGGGACGCAGAAAAAGCAACCCGCATTCGGGCAGAGTATATCGATGATATCGAATCTGGAAAATATGATAAATTGCCCCCAGATGTCTTTGTCAAAGGGTTTATTAAATCCTATGCTGAATTTTTGAAATTAGATCCTGATAAAGTTATGCATCTTTATCAAAAAGAGCGCGGAATGCTTGAAAATGTCAAGAAAGCTTCTTCAGATAAACCAGCTATTAAGGGTATTAAAAAACCTAGACTGGTCATCACTCCTAAAACTGTCATTATCTCCTTAATAATCATCGTTGCTTTATCAATTATTGCTTACATTGGTTGGCAAGTTAGCATTCTAACGGCTCCCCCTAGATTAACTATTAACTCTCCATCTAATAATACTTCTGTCAAATCAGACTCAATCGCAATCGAGGGGGTCACTGACCCGGGAGCGACATTGTTTATTAATGATGTAGAGGTCGGCGTTAACCAAGACGGCGATTTTAAAGAAAAAATTAGTTTACAAAACGGAGTTAATCAGGTTAAAGTAAGGGCCCAAAACAAGCTAGGACGATTTAATGAGATTTCTCGTATAATTGTTGCCGAGGTTACTAATACTTTGCCCACAAATACTGCTCCGTCGGGCGTTGAATTAAAGGTAACAATTGGACCAAAGTCGGCTTCCCTTTTAGTTGAGATAGATGGTAAAAAAGTTACAGACAAGGCAATTATTATCTTGCCTGGCGTAAGTCAAACCTATAAAGCTGCGGAAGTAATCACTATTTCTACCAACAATGGAGGTTCTGTTAGAGCAGTCGTTAATAGTCAAGACGTCGGGCCTTTGGGCAAAGACAATGAAACTGTCAAAAAAGAGTTCATTAAAGGAATGCAAATTAAATAAGGAGAATTATGGCTCAAGATTTTTCATTTGATATTAGCTGCAGTTTCGACAAACAAGAGTTTCAAAATGCACTCGATCAGGCTCGTCGAGAAATTAATAATCGATTTGATTTCAAAGGAGTTTTTGCTGAGATTGAAGCAAGTAATTCTGAAACTTTGATTTTACAAACCGAGAGTGAGCACAAATTAAACGCTCTAATCGATATTATTGAGTCAAAACTAGTAAAACGGAATTTATCGCTAAGTATTTTAGATAAAACAAATAACTCTGAAACGGCGAGCGGTGGACGCGTGAGAAAAGAAATTAAACTCATTAATTCCCTTAACTCAGAACAAACAAAAGACATCGCTAAACTTATCAGACAGGACTTTCCCAAGGCAAAACCAATTATTCAAGGCGATTCAATTAGGGTTACCTCTCGATCAAAAGACGAACTGCAAAGCATAATGCGATTAATTAAAGAGAAACGCACCAACTTGCCTTTGGATTTTATTAACTTTAAATAATGGATAACTATGACATTGCCATTATTGGAGCTGGGCCTGCTGGTATTATGGCAAGTATTTCTGCTGCAAAAAATGGGGCAAGGGTTCTCTTGTTGGAAAAAAACGCTAATCTTGGTCGAAAGCTATTAATTACGGGTAATGGTCGCTGTAATCTAACAAACAAAAATATTGAAACTTCAAGATACCATGGCTCAAATCCAAAATTTGTAGAACCTGTTTTTGCACAATTTAATTATGAACAAACCATTACTTTTTTTGAATCCCTAGGGATAGTTTTTAAAGAAGAGAATCATGGACGTATCTTTCCAAGAACCAATCAAGCCACAACAATCGTTCAGGCCTTAGAACACGAGATAAGAGAAAATAAAATTCATGTTATGACTAAAGCCAATGTTAATCATATTATTAAAGATAAACCTTGGAAAATTGATTTAGAAAATCATAATTCTTTTATTGTAAAAAATATTATAGTAACGACCGGTGGAAAGGCGGCTCATCAATTTGGTTCCTCTGGAGACGGCCTTTTTTGGTCAAAAAATCTCGGGCATACAATCAAGCCACTTTATGCCTCACTAGTTCCTGCCGAAACAACAGAGGCCTGGCCAACTCAACTTCAAGGTTTAAAAGTAGAATCAACCATTAGGGGTTTTTATGAAAATCGTAGATTGGCCGAGAGCACCGGTGATTTACTATTTACACATTACGGCCTCTCTGGACCTGCAATTATGTCCATTTCTGGAGATATTGCGGCTTTAGTCTCAGAAAAACCAAACTTAGTTAGATTAGAAATAGATTTTATCCCAGAAATAGGCTACAAAGATTTGAAGCATAAAATTAATACAATCCTTCGAAGTAATGGAGCTAAATCTATCTGCAATAATTTGCGAGGAATGATTCCCCAGGGCTTACTTGAGCTGACCCTTGATAACGTGTCCGTAGCAAAAGGTAAAAAATCGGCAGAAATATCTCAAAAGGAGATAGATGTCATTATCAATTCCTTAAAATCGACCTGCCTCCATATAAAAAACCTTCGACCGCTTAAAGAAGCTCAAGTAACGAGAGGTGGCATTAGTTTAGATGAAGTTGACAACCATACACTTGAATCAAAAATTGTTAAGGGTATATTTTTTGCTGGTGAAATATTGGATATCGACGGCGACTCGGGAGGTTTTAACCTTCAGTGGGCTTGGTCTAGTGGCTATGTGGCTGGAATACACGCTTCTTTTCTAAATTGAGTGTTTTGAGCACTGTTCACCGCTTAACAATCATCTCACAGACATTTATTACGACTAAATAATATGCTATAATCAACAAGATATGGAAAGCAAAAAAATTAAGAAGAAACAAAAAGCACAATACATATCTTCTACAGTTGAAAACCTTTTTGATTATGTGGAGAAGAATTTTTCTCGAGCTGATATTCATATACACTCGGATTTTTCTGACTCCGCTGCAAGCATAGAAGAGATACTAAATTTCGTTCAAGATAAAACTACCTTAGATGTAATCGCTATAACTGATCACGATACTATCGAAGGTGCTTTAAAAGCGCAGAGATTGGTCAAAGAACACGGCTATCGCTTCGAGGTTATTATTGGCGAAGAGATATCGACCACTGAGGGTCATTTAATTGGTTTATTTCTTAAAGAAAAAATTAATTCAGATATCTCTGCACATGAAGCAATCAAAGAAATTCACCGCCAAGGAGGCATTGCTATTCCTGCTCATCCGTTTTATATTAGTCGCTTTAACGATAAAGGAGACGAACCGATTGCCCGTGGCGTAGGTGCTGCAATCTTGATTCATGAAAAACCAGAGATAGATGCTATAGAAGTAGTTAACGGCACACCTGTTTTTAATCGTAATAATGTAAAAGCCAAGTATTTTAATCGGCTACTTCTCTTTAAACCCGAGGTCGGGGGGAGCGATGCTCATATGTGCGCAGCAATCGGTAAGGGATATACTCTATTTGAAGGCAAAACAGCCCAAGACCTAAAAATAGCAATCCAAAAAAGAGAGACTCAAGGAATAAAGGATCGCTGGAACCCGTTCGAATTATCTAAATACGCTTATTCATTTTTACCAAATTTTGCTCGCATCGCCTTTTTTACTATGCTTCTGGGTCCTCAGCCAAAACAGACTGAAATAATTAACTTTCCATCTCGCATAAAAATAAATCGCGTTATGCCGAAAGATGAGAAGAAACAAGAAGAACCCTCATACCAACACAATCACTAAATTTTATTCTAAAATAAACAAATAGGATTAATCTAGTTTACACACTTAAAAAATAAATGAGGTTTTATGCCTGAATTACCAGAGGTTGAAACAATTAGGTTGGGTTTGTCTAAAAAAATAGTGAATAAAGCTATTAAAGAAATTGTTGTTTATAATCTAAAGTCATTTCGAGGCAATAAATTTGACGCCTTAAAACAAAAAGTATTAAGAGTCGAGAGACGAGGGAAAATAATACGTATTCAGCTCACAAATAACCAAAATATATTATTCCATCTAAAAATGACCGGTCAATTGATATATATTAACAAGGATACCCGCGTAGCTGGGGGTCACCCATCCCACGACTGGCATAATAAATTGCCAAACAAACACACTAGAATTACTTTTCTATTTGACGACAAAGCCTCTTTATATTTCAATGATCTTCGCAAGTTCGGTTGGTGTAAATTAGTAAGCAATAATGAAGTTGATAAATTTTTTTCACAATTAGGCCCCGAACCATTCTCAAAAGAGTTTAACTTAAAATATTTACTTGAAAAGAGTCAGAGGTTTCCCTCAAGAAAAATTAAACAATTTTTAATGGACCAAACTATTATTGCGGGGGTAGGTAATATATATAACGATGAAGCTCTTTATATATCAAAAATTCATCCAGGAACTAGGGTCAATAAGCTTACACTAAAGGAATGGCGTAAAATTATGACAAATATTAAATTTGTTTTAAAAGAAGGGATCAATTACGGAGGAACTACCGATAGGGACTATGTGAACTCTGACGGGAAAAGCGGAGGTATGCAAGACCACTTAAACGTTTATCATAAAACAGGTAATAATTGCCGTAATAATTGTGGAGGGATAATTACTCGAATCAAAATTGGCCAACGTGGTACATATTATTGTCCAACCTGTCAGAAAGAGTCAATATGATTTATCTTATATCTGGAAATGATGATTATCAAAAAGCCAAACGGCTCCTTGAATTAAAAAAACTTTTCAGAAGCAACGATTTCAATGTTTGCACTTTTGATGGCGAAACTAATTTTTTCAAAATTAAAGCCGAAGCCGAAACGCTTCCTTTTCTGACAAATGAAAAACAAATTATTATCTACAATATATCTAAGGTAAAAGATAAAAAAATTCAAAGTGAAATAGTCGATTGGTTAAGTGACTTACCAAAACATCTAGAAGTAGTTTTGTTTGAAGATAGCTTATCAGAAAAAAACTGGCTCCTAACCATTTTAAGAAAAATCGCGAAAATAGAAATATATAATTCCTTAAAATCTTATCAAATATCGACTTGGATTAAGAAAACCGTCTTGACAAAAGGAGGCGAAATAGACGCTTCGTCTGCTGAAAAATTATCCTCTATGCTTGGGAACGACCTCTGGAGATTGGACAATGAAATACAAAAACTAATAACTTACAACCCAAAAATAACTCTAGAAAATATCAATAATCTCGTCGAAGGCGACTTTTTAGAAACAATTTTTTCCTTAATGGATGCGCTCTCAGAGAAAAAAGAAGATAAAGCCTTGCTTTTATTAAACAACTTTATGTCTGATGAAGAAAACGCGCTTTATTTGCTCACAATGGTTGCTCGTCAAATCAGGAATCTTTTATCAATTAAAGAGTTAAGTCACAAAAGGCTATCAGAAGGTGAAATAGCAAAGAGCCTTAATCTCCATCCCTTTGTAGTAAAAAACACCTTAAGACAGATAAATAATTTTACAATTTTACAGCTTTTGACGATTCATGAGCGGTTAGTAGAAACAGATAACAATATCAAAACATCACAGACAGATTCAAAAGTTGTTATGGCTCAATTTGTTCATCAACTTTGTATCTAAAAAGGCGCCTAAAGCGCCTTTTTTGTAGGTTTTATGCTAGTTTTGCTTTTCCCGACTTTTGGGGCTGCCTTCTTGGTTTTAATCGGATTAGTTTGTTTTACTTTATTGCTCTTTAGCTCAACTTGTTTACCAATAGACTTATTTACAGATAAAGTTAGCCGAGATTTTTTTCTAGCCGCAGTTTTCTTATGTATAATATTATTTTTTGCCGCCTTATCAATCGCTGCATATGCCTCAGAGGTTAACCCCTGAGCCTTGCTTCCCCCACCTTTCAGGTCCTTTTGTACGGCCTTTATTTTGTTCCGAAAAACCGCCTTAACTTCACGATTCTTTTTTCGAGCTGTTTCGGATTTCTTCATCTGTTTTATTGCAGATTTTATAACTGGCATATTATTCTTTTCCTTATAAATATCAAAGCTAAGTTTACCAAATAATTGCTTATTTGTAAACATTATTTTAAATTCTGTTAGCGCAAAGTAGTAATCTCCTATTATTAGCAAAGTAGAAACTTCCTATTCTTCCTGTCAGAATTAAACCAATTAATGATAAGGAGGAAAGAATGG
>CAZQGP010000117.1:0-2953 GCA_964593075.1 uncultured Candidatus Saccharibacteria bacterium | reverse complement strand
GTAGATGTAAAACCATCATCCATCAAAGAACAGTTAGTCCTATTCTTGCGATGCGATATTGAAAATCCGGCATTTGATAGTCAAACTAAAGATTACATGAATACTCCAATCACAAAATTTGGGTCGGCGTGTACAGTATCAGATAAGTTTATTGAGAAGATTGCTAAAATGGGCGTGATGAATGCAGCGTGCGCTATTACCGAAGTAAAAGAAACCAAGTCCGTGAAAAAACTTGATGGCACCAAGACCAAGAATATTCGCGGCATCCCAAAGTTGATTGATGCAAATTTTGCTGGCACTGCAAAATCAGCATTATGTTCGCTAATCCTGTGCGAGGGAGATTCAGCCAAATCCGGCATTGTATCGGGTCTGTCTAAAGATGACCGTAATACGATTGGTATTTATCCAATGAAAGGCAAGATGTTTAACGTTCGTGGTGAGTCGGTAAGCCGTGTTGGCGATAATAAGGAGATCGCTGAGATCAAGCAAATCTTAGGACTGGAACACGGTAAAAAATATTTAGCCGAAGATGTTAGCACCCGACTGCGTTATGGCAAGATATTATTTATGACTGATCAGGATTTAGATGGTAGCCACATCAAAGGTCTGGGTATTAACTTGTTTGACTCAGAGTGGCGCTCATTACTTGATATTCCTGGTTTTATTGGTTATATGAATACACCGATTTTAAAAGCGCACAAGGGCACTGCGACGATAGAGTTTTATAATAATGGCGAGTTTGAACTCTGGAAAAAGACAAATGATTTAAAAGGTTGGCATATCAAATATTACAAAGGGTTAGGTACAAGCACAGGTAAGGAATTTAAGGAGTATTTTGCCAAAAAGAAGATTGTCTCATTTGAATCTACTGGCGAGGATTCGTGTCAGATGATTGATATGGTATTTAACAAGAAGCGGAGCGATGATCGCAAGGAGTGGTTGGCAAGCTATAACCGCGAGCTATATCTTGATACAAGCAAGTCAAGTGTTACATATCAGGAATTTATTAATAATGACTTAATTCACTTCTCTAAATATGATAATGATCGTTCCATTCCAAACTTAGTAGATGGACTCAAAATCAGCCAGCGCAAAATCCTGTATAGCGCATTTAAGAAGAATTTGACAAAGGAGATCAAGGTTGCACAGTTTAGCGGGTATGTATCTGAGCACTCGGGATACCATCATGGTGAGGCGAGTCTTAATGGTGCTATTATTGGACTGGCACAAAATTTCGTGGGTTCAAATAATATCAACTTGTTTGAACCGCTGGGACAGTACGGGACTCGCCTAAAAGGTGGGAAAGATTCTGCTTCTGAGAGATATATCTTTACCGAGTTAAATAAACTGACACGTCTTATATTTCCGCAAGTAGATGACGCAATATTGACCTATCTCGATGACGATGGTTCTATTGTGGAGCCGATTTATTACGCACCTATTATTCCGATGGTATTAGTAAATGGCTCAAAAGGTATTGGCACCGGGTTTAGCACGGATATTATGTGCTATAATCCAAATCATATTATTATGAAGCTGGAACTAATGCTTAAGGGTGAGCTGCAGCATAAAGATGTTGTAATTGAGCCATACTACGAAGGATTTAAGGGGACTATAGAATTCTTGAAAGATGATCGAAAATACCTAATAAAAGGTGTATATGAAAAAATAGGTGATAATAAGGTTCATATTACTGAACTACCAGTTGGCACTTGGACTGAGGATTATAAGGAGTTTATTGAGTCGCTATTAGATGACAACAAGAAGAAAGAGAAAGAGTTATATGTAAAGGATTATACTGATTTAAGCACAGATATAATGGTCGATTTTACTGTTGAGTTTTATCCAGGCATATTGGCGACACTGCTACAAGACTCCGTAAAAATCACTAACGCGTGCAATGTATCGGGGCTCGAAAAGTTCCTGAAATTATACACCACATATTCCATAAATAATATGCACCTATTTACTGCTAAGGAGCATCTTAAGAAGTTTGATAATGCATCGCAGATTGTGGAAGAGTATTATGATACACGACTTGCGACATATAAGACACGCAAATTGTATCAGATTAAAGAACTGGAATCACGATTAGTTACGATTTCAAATAAGGCACGATTTATTATGGAGAATTTGAGTGGTGTAATTGATTTGCGTAAGAAAAAGAAGGACGAGATAAATGAGATTTTGAAGAAAATGGATTTTAAATCACAAAATGAGACTGATGATGAGTCAAATTACAACTATCTAATTAAGATGCCAATGGATAGTGTAAGCGAAGAATCAGTTGCTAAACTGCTGGCTGAAAAAGGAGCGATTGAACAAGAACTAAATATTATTTCAAGTAAGAAACTGGAAAAAATATGGGCGGATGAATTAGATGAACTTAAGAGGGCTTATATGAATAAAGGAGTAAAGAAAGTTAGTAAAGCTGGTTCGACTGATATTAAAAAGAAACCAGTAAAACTTAAGATTAAGCAATTAGATTAAGCAATCAGTCAATTTATATAATATTTTTTATTCGGCAAAAATTATTTAATGTTTTTTGGTGGATCGGCGCATTTTTTTAGTAGATCCTTTTGGTGTTCCTCTAACCATACCAAACTTGCCCTTTTGTGCAAAGAAACCATGCTTCTCTAAACGTTTCTCTCTTTTGGCGGTCTCATGCTTCTTTTTAGAAACGAATCGACCATTTTTATTTTTCAGTAAATTTTCTTTTTTAAGACCACCGGCAGTCTTGTAAGCAGTACCATGATGAACCTGTGCTCTCGAACCTACTAATAGTTCATAAGTTGAACCTTTAATGTGGTATTTACCATCAGCCTGTTTAAGCGATTTATGCATATTATATAATATAATTAGATAATTATAATTATAATTATAATTTTAATTATAATTTTAATTTTAATAAATCAAATAAATCACATAAATCAATTAATTATAATTATCTAAT
>CAZQGP010000116.1:0-4112 GCA_964593075.1 uncultured Candidatus Saccharibacteria bacterium | reverse complement strand
GAAATAAATATGCAAAATGTACGAACAACCAAAGGAAGTTTCGCTAGAAAAAACGCGAGCAGTTTTAGAACACGGGCTGGACATAAATCGTTTGGACCTCGAAATAGTAGCAATGGAAGAAATCAAAGAGGAGATTATATTGACCCAACACGATTCGTTCGAAAGGCCACGGATGAAATTATCGAGCAAGTAATTATAAAAAATACTTTTAGCGACTTTCACTTTTGTCCAGCACTCAATGCGAATCTAAATAAGAAAAATTACAAGATACCGACACCGATTCAGGATCAGGCCATTGGTCATATTATTGATGGTCGTGATTTGGTGGGCTTAGCAAATACCGGAACTGGCAAAACGGCGGCCTTTTTATTGCCTTTAATTGATAAAGTTAATAAGGACAAAAATCAAAAGGTATTAATTATAGCTCCAACCAGGGAACTTGCACTTCAAATTGAATCGGAATTGCATCAATTCTCCTGGGGGATGCAGATATATTTTGCGACCTGTGTTGGCGGTATGCCTATAGGCAAACAAATCAGTAATATTAAAAGAAACCCAAGCTTCGTCATCGGGACGCCAGGTCGATTGAAAGATATTGCAGGACGTGGATTAATAAGGTTTAACACTTTTAATAATGTAGTTCTTGACGAAGTCGATAGGATGCTTGACATGGGATTTGTCGATGAAATTAGACAATTCTTAAATCAATTGCCAAAAGTTCGTCAGTCCCTATTTTTCTCTGCGACCATCCCACCAAAAATACGAGAGCTTGTGGCTAGCTTTGCAAACGATCCGGTAACTGTTTCGGTTTCGACCGGACAGACAGCTGACAGTGTCGAGCAGGATATTGTGAAAGTCCAACATAGAGACATGAAATTTGGTGCCTTGACCGATCTATTGAATAATCCTGAACTCTCAAAAGTCTTGATTTTCTCGGAGACAAAAAGAGACGTAGAAAAACTGGCCGTAACCCTAACTAATGAGGGGTTTAAGGCAGAGTCAATTCACGGCGATAAGAGACAGGGACAGAGAGCTCGAGCTTTAAATTCATTTAAAAATAATGAAGTGGGTATTCTTGTTGCAACTGACGTTGCGGCTCGTGGACTTGATATAAAAGACATTACTCATGTAATCAACTACACGGTACCTAAAACCTACCAAGATTATATTCATCGCATTGGTCGTACGGGCCGAGGAGACAAGTTAGGGAAGGCCTTAACCTTCGTGGAGTCTAGATAGTCTTTAATATTATTGGCAGTCTAATACTAAATAGCCCCAACGAGCTCTTTTAGTTTTATTATTGAGACTTTGCCATTTGAAGTTTTGGGTAGCTCTTTAACCATATATACTAGATCTGGCCTCCATGAAGCTGGCAAGTTAGCCTTGTAATAATCTTTTATGGCGTCATTACTTAAATCGGAAACTAAAAAATAAACAATTAAGTCATTTAACTCGTCGTTGTTTGACATGCCGATTACCTGAACATCTTTAATCAGTTTGTTTTTTGACATGGCCCATTCGATGTCTCTAGGACTAATCAAATAACCATTTTTTGTAATTTTTTCTTGAACCCTATTTTTTAATTGTAGAATATTATTATCTAAGATGAAAATATCTCCAGTTCGCCACCACCTATCCGAAGTAAAGTTGTCATTTGTTGCTTTGTCATTTTGAAAGTACCCGGGAAAAAGACCGGGGCTCTTTATCAAAAGCTCGTTATTAATATCTAACTTAATTTGAACTCCATACGGTAAGTTATTAAAAGCGCAGGGTGATCGATAATTTAGTGAATTTAAAGCAATTGTGCCCGTTTCGGAAGTTCCATAACGATCAAATATTTCGACTCCAAATCGATCACGAAAATTTTGCCATAAAGAGAGGGGTAGATGAGATGAACCCGATTCGCATAAACGGATTTTATCAAGATAATATTTATTTTTGGGCTTATGTTCAATTAATTTCTTGTAGATAGCCGGAACACCAAAAAAGATAGAAATATTTCCGGAATTAATTAAATTTAGCGTAGCGTCAGGATCGAAATGTTTTTGGAGAAAGGTGGTATTGCCATGATATAAACCACCCAAGATTCCGATGACGAGACCGTGACGATGTGAAAGCGGTAAAGAAACAAGAAGTGTATCACTATTAGTCCATTTCATCGGCTTTGAAATTGATTTAACATCCCAAAGTTGATTACGATGAGTATTTGGGATAGCTTTTGGTTTGCCAGTAGTTCCCGACGCATAGAATAAAGTTGATATTTGTTGTTTGGGTGGTAACAAATGAATTTTACGAGGAGGAAATGACGATATTTTGGTAGGGATATCCGTCACAATTAATGTTTTTATTTTCTTCGAGAAAAGCCTCAAGTGGTCGTGGTCAGTAATAATAAGGCTTGGTTTAATTTTGTTTAGTATATTATCTATCTCTAATTTTTTATAACTAATATCGATTGGCATAGCCATATGTCCGCTAGTAACAATTCCGTAATACCCAATGACAAACTGCCAAGAATTTGGCAATAAGATCGCTACTACTTGTTGTTTATCTTGGTTGGTAAGTAGTTCTAATAGATAATTTGAAACAATATTTGATTCGCTATAAACCTCTGACCAATTTAATGACCTGTCTTCACAAACTAAGGCTGCTTTTGCTCCAATATTTTTTGCATTATGTTCTAGATAATCATTAATATATTTGTTTTTAATCATTTTCGAACCTGACTTTTCTTCTGTAGATAATATATATATTTTCAAAGATGGATGCCTTGCAGGTCTTAAAGGTTCGGATAAGGCAGTCCCGGTACCGTGCGGCCAGATAAATAATTGAGAGAATAACTGTATCTAGGATAAAGTTATAAATAATGTTTGAGGGTAGCGGCATAATCAATATTTGAAGTGGGTATATAATTACGGCTGACAAGCAATAGATAAAGAGAGGTCTCTTGCCTAATGTTTCAAAAAAACCTAAGGACATTTTATTTATAAATATTTCATTTTTTCTTACAATAAAATATAGAGCTAAGAAGCAAATAACATCTAGAATTAATCTTCCTATACCCAAACTATTCTTTTCAAAAAGCATCCCCGTATAATTATAGAAAGTGTTTAAAGATGCGATATATGTGCTATATGGATTAGGTAAGGTGGAAATATAACTAGAGGGATTTTTTAAGGCGATTGAAAAATATATTAGAATCGCATTGAAACTAATTAAGAGACAGGCAAGAGAGATTACTGAATATCGAAGGCAAGTTCGTAGTGATTTATTTAGATTATTAAATCTTTTTTCGATGGTTGGCAAGTAGTAACCAAGTATTATGCCAACAAAAAATAAAATCTGCCAAGCCATATTAAAACTATTTCCTCTAAATATCCAGATTAAACAGCTAGCAATCAATACTAACCACCACTTATTTTTTGTAATAAAATAGAGAGCGATGGGCGCAAAAAATATAAAGACAACAAAACGGACTAAGAAATCAGCCCAACCGTAAACATAATGTAAGGTAAGCGTTTGGTAGATTAGATTAAAGATATTTGTTTGTAGTAAACCGGGTTTGGTACCAGGTGGCATACCAGCGATTAAGCCTAAAAGCGTAAATAAAAGCGTGAAGAAAACTGACCATAAATATAGTTTTCCTGATCTCAGCCAAAGTTTCTTAGTAGTTTTTTTTGCATTATTAATAAATTTTGGGCCATAAACATAGCCGATCAAAAGACCGGCAATCATGAAAAACCCTTCAGCCGCGGAGACCCAAAACAAGCCTCTACCAGTAAAAATGTCATAAATTGATGGAAACCGGCCGATGTGATTAACGATAATCATAAACATGAAATAACCACGGAGCAAATCGAGGCCAAGGATTCTTGGGTTAGAAGTTTTTGAAATTGCTTCGGTTAACATAAATATTTCGATCCTATGATTTCTTGAATCAAAATTAGCGTACACATATTATCTTGGCACTTAGGACTAAACTCATAAATTCAATACTCTTAGAGTAAGCTGAGAATAAGCTGATAAGATATGTTGTTTGTCCATAATTAAGATAATAGCAAATTAAATGAGACTAGTCATAATGCGATATGCGGTTACTTCTAAATATATATATG
>CAZQGP010000115.1:0-11366 GCA_964593075.1 uncultured Candidatus Saccharibacteria bacterium | reverse complement strand
TCGATGGCTTGAGTAAACCCTGTTGGATTTTTGACCAAAAGTAGAAAAAGTTTTTTCTTTCCAATCTTTATCTCTTCCATCCGACCGAAAGCAGCCGTGACTTTTTGAATGGCTTCTTGGATAATCGTTGTCTCTACTTTTAGTTCAGAAGCAACGGCGCACGCTGCCAATACGTTGTAGAGATTATATAAACCAGGCAATTTTATTTCTATAGGCACAAAGGTATCGATATAATGATATTGAGCCCTTGAATTGGTAACGGATAATTGGAGGTTGGATAAATTATAATCTAATTTTGGTCTTTCCCAATTACAATTAGAACACCTATAATTACCCAAATGTCCAAAGTAACGGTGTTCGTAATCCAATTCATTCCCACATTGAAGACAATTTTTCGAATCAATCGCTCCATGCGATTTTGTTTCGATCGAATCGTTAATCCCAAAATATCGAACTTTATGATTATACTTATTCATATTTGCCACTAAGGGATCGTCAGCGTTTAATAAAACAGTTGATTCAGGGACAACTTTTATCGCGGATTCGATGATTGAAGCCGTTTTGTCTAATTCTCCATATCGATCAAGTTGATCTCGAAACAGGTTAGTGACCAAGATAATTATTGGAGTAACTTTTCTAGTTATTTCTGGCATTGTAGCTTCATCTACTTCAAAGATACCGATATCTCCTTTAACTTTTGTACCAAAAATATTGCTATTTAATGATAAAAAAGAGGCAATACCACGAGAAAGATTGCTTCCTGAGGAGTTATAGATAACTTCTAGGCCGTTTGCACCAAGAATGGCGGCCAACATTTTTGCAGTCGTAGTTTTCCCATTTGTACCAGTCACAAGAATTACTCCATGTGGCAGTTTTTTTGATAATTTTGTAATGATATCTGGAGCAATTATTTCGGCCAAAAGCCCAGGTAGGGTTGTGCCACCACCTCTATTCAATAAACGGCTCGCAGTTCGAGCAATTCTCGCGACTAAATTTGCAATTAAAATACGCATATTATTAAGTATAACAAAATGTGTCCTTAAATTCAGTTTAATTTAAGGAAGGTTTTAATAGTCTCTACCGCTTCTTGGTTTTTTGATATATAGACAACATCAGGATTTTTTCGAAACCAAGTCAACTGTCTCTTTGCATAATTTCTAGTTCTTTTTTTCATAATTTCTAAGGCTTCAATTAATGATATATTGTGGTTTAAATATTCTGTTATCTCTCGATAACCAATTGCAGACATTGAGGATAAACTAGCCGAATATTTGGCGTTTAATTTTTCTGTTTCGTCGATTAGGCCATTATCGTGCCACATATCAATTCTCTGATTTATTTTTTCATACAAAACATTCCTTGGGACGTCCAAAACTAAATACAACATGTTGCTAGGCTTTTGCTTCTTTGATTGAAGGGAGATATAAGAAACCTTACTCATTTTTGAAACTTCGATAGCTCGTATTAGACGTCTTTTATTATTTAAATCGATAGATTGATATGTTGCAGGATCGATGGATTTTAGCTCCGCTGCTAATACTTCAATATCGATTGTTTCCAACTTCTTACGTAAGGTAAAATCTGATTCTACATTGGTAAGACTGTAATCATAAACAACAGCATCGAGATAAAGACCCGTGCCACCAACAAAAAATGGAATTTTATCGCGTGCGTGAATATTAGAGATTGCCTTGTTGGCTAATTGTTTATAATCAGACAGGGAAAAAGGTTCATTCGGTGAAATAACATCAACTAAATGGTGGGGAATCTGTTTGCGTTCTTCAGCAGTGGGCTTGCTAGTAGCAATATCCATCTCACGGTAAATGCTACGTGAATCTGCATTAACTATCTCTCCATTAAATTTTTTCGCTAGAGTAATGGCAAGAGAGGTTTTCCCGCTCGCTGTTGGTCCGGCTATAATAATAATTGGTTTATCCATAAGGTTTTTTGATTATAACAAGAATTAGTTTATAATATTAGACATAAATAAGGAGCAACAATGGGAGTAGAAGAACAAGGCTATATTCCACCGAGAATAGATGATGAGATAAGGGCTGAAGGTGCAGTAATCAATTTTCCATCAGGAGAAACGCAAGTGCCCCCAGTTAAACCCGTAGCAGAACAAATTAAAGAAGCAACTCATGACCGAATAGAAGAAGGGGATATAGAAGTGCCGCCTTGGGTGACTGATAGCAAGGGGACTAAATCACCTTTTGTAACCGACGAAACAGTCGAATTTCTAGCTAACAAAGATCATAAAATGGATGAATCAGTTAATCGTGGCTGGGAAGAGATTACGCCCAGAGCAACTAAATTTTAACTCCAAATAATTTCCAAGCTGTAGCCGACTCAATCTTAACTTTAATAAAATCACCAATATTAATTGTTGGTGATTTAATAATTTCAACTACTTTGTAGCTAGCCGTTCTACCATATATTTTGTCCTTTTTTTCTTCATCAATTAGAACCTCTAATACAGTGCCAACTAATTTTTGGTTTTTATGAAAAACAATTTTGGTTAGTTCTGTATTTAACGCAATATCTCTTTCCTTCTTCTCTTCTTGTAAAACCGTCCCAGTCATTTTGGCTGCTTTTGTACCAGGCCGAGAAGAAAACTGAGCAATAAAGGCCATCTCGAATTCTGCTTCTTTGACAACTTCTAAAGTATCGAGAAAGTGCTCTTTTGTTTCACCGGGAAAACCGACAATGATATCAGTGGTCAAGAGAATATCGGGAAGTTTATTCCGAATTCTTATTACCAAATTTAAGTACTGTTCTTTAGTGTAATGTCGATTCATTAATCTTAATATTTCATTATTCCCTGATTGAAGAGGGAGATGAAGATAAAGAGGAAAATGTTTGAGATTTGGCCATATTCTTAATAACTCTTCAGAAATGTCTTTTGGGTGGTTTGAGTAAAAATATACACGGTAGTCTCCAGAAATTTTGTCTATCTTTTTTATAAGTTGAGTAAAGTATTTTTCGTCTGGCTTTTTGACTAAATCATTCCCGTAAGAATTTACATTTTGCCCCAAAAGAGTAATCTCCTTACAGCCATGACTGATTAAGTTATTTACTTCAGAGAGAATTTCATCCATCGGCCGAGATTTTTCTCGACCACGTGTAAAGGGTACGGCACAATAAGTACAGAAGTTGTTACAGCCAGTAGAAATAGGAACATAAGCCCGAAAAAAAGAGGTGTAATGAGGAGTGATTGATAAGTAGTCACCAGATTTAAATCCACGACTTGATTCAACTGAACTTAATTCAGTTAATAATTCAGGCAACTGATGTAAATCGTTAATATCGAACACAATATCGAAAATCTGTTTCATTTTTGTCTTATCTTTTTCTAAAACACAGCCAGACAAGATTGTAAGAAGTTGTCGTTGCTTTTTTGTTTCGTTCCATTCTTTTACTTTACCGAAAATTCGATCAATCGCATGCTGTCGTACCGAGCAAGCAATTACACACACAATATCAGCTTCTTTCTCGTTCTTAGTTTTTTTAAAACCCAAAGAATCAAAAACAGCCGAAATCCTTTCGGCATCTGAGTAATTCATCGCACAGCCTATTACCCAAAAATAATACTTCATAACTGAGTTATTTTAGCACTATCTGAGTTTGTTTTGAAGAAAAAAGTGATGAAACAGAACCAATCAAAGGGGCATTATCTCCAAAAAAAGCCGATCTAAAAATAGGGTTTTGAGGTAAATATTTGTTAAACAAATCTTGATGCTTAAGATAAACACTGCCCCCGAGTATAATTACTTCGGATTGAAATTTATTTATCAAATAATTAATGCCTACGAGATTTATTTTCATAACTTGATCAAAAAAAATATTCGCTTGCTTGTTACCAGAATCTATTGCCTCAAAAATAGTGAAAATAGTCTTCCCGTTGAAATCAATCTTTATCTTCTTTTCCTTCGACCAAGCTTGTAAATATTTTGGCATATTAATTCCCGACGCATACGATTCCCAATGATTTATGCCGCCGCAACCGCAAGTTAAATTATGGTTAGACTCAATCTGAATATGACCAATCTCAATACTTCCACCAAGCTCATCTGTAACCAGTTTGTTATTCAAAAAAACGCTACCACCGATTCCTGAAGAAAAAGTAAGGAAAGCAAAATTCCGAACGTTTTTTCCATATCCCCAAAGCTTTTCCCCAAGAATAGCCGCATTTGTGTCGTTAGATAAAACAACAGTTTTTTGAAAGTAACTTTCAAGATGCTCTACAATATTTAAATCTTTATTGGGTAGGTTAGGTGATTTTATAAGAGTGCCCCTTAAAGTATCAACAAAGCCAGCAACACAAACACCTATTCCACAAGAATTATAAATTTCGTTTTGAGATAGAGACGTATTTAAAAAATCTTTTATAAAATTAACAAACTCAGCGTTGGACTCAGAGTGAATTGTGTTTGTTTGGTTTCTGTAGATAAGTCTGCCAGCTTTATCAACTAGGGCAATGCGAGTATTTGTTGCGCCAATGTCGATAGCTATGGCGGCCTTAGAGCTCATTATTTCTTGTTATTAATCTCATCTTCAATCACTTTTATAATTTCAACCAGTTTCATGTTTCCAAGATCACTCTTTTTATATGAACGGATTGGTAGCAGTCCAGATTTTTCTTCCTTTTCGCCCAAAACAATCATGTAGGGAATTTTCGACAATTCAGCATTTCGAATTTTTTTACCAACCGATTCAGTGTCATGATCAATCTCGACTCGTATTCTCGCATCTTTAAATTGTTTCTCAATTATTTCAGAAAATTTAGTAAATTTATCTGAGACCGGAATGAGTTTGACCTGAACCGGAGAGAGCCAAAGAGGAAAAGATCCGGCCGTATCTTCAATTAATATTCCCATAAATCGTTCAAGAGAACCATAAATAACACGGTGGATTACAACCGGCGTTCTGTCCTTGCCTTCTTCATTGGTATATTTAAGACTAAATCTTTGAGGAATTTGAAAATCTAACTGAATTGTGCCCATTTGCCATTCTCTGCCAATAGAATCTTTCATTAGGATATCAATTTTTGGACCATAAAAAGCGCCATCACCTTCCAAAACGCTAAAAGGCTTTTTGCTCTCGGTTAATATCTCTTTTAAACCCAATTCAGCTTTATCCCAGATTTTGGAATCTCCCATATATTTATCTGGCCTAGTTCCTAATCTAAAAGACTATTTTAAATTAAAAATAGAGTAAAATCGTTCCACAATCTCAAAAATATTACGGTATTCCTCTTTGATTTGATTTTCCGCAAGAAAAATATGTGCATCATCTTGAGAAAATTCGCGGGCCCTAAGAAGTCCATTTAATGTTCCAGATCTTTCGTTTCTGTGGAGAGTGTCGGTATCTCCGAGTCTCATGGGAAGTTCACGATAGCTCCTTTTTTTACTCCCAAATACAATCATGGCATTTGGACAATTCATCGGTTTTAGGGCGTAGACCTCTTTATTCTCTGTTTTAGAAATAAACATCTCTTCCTGATAATGTTCCCAGTGTCCAGATATTTCATAGAGCTCCTTCTTATTTATAAGGGGGGTTTTTATTTCAACATAGTGTCTCTTTTCATGCTCAATTCGCCAAAAATTAATAAGTTCATTTAATATAATTACCCCATTCGGCAACCAATAGGGCATACCAGGGGAAGTTTCATGGAACATAAATAAACCAAGATCTGGCCCAAGCTTTTTGTGATCTCGTTTTTTTGCTTCCGCTAGCATTGCCAGATATTCGTCTAATTCTTTTTGAGTTGAGAAAGCTACTCCATAAATTCTTTGAAGCATTTTGTTTTTTTCGTCACCTCTCCAATATGCGCCTGCGATCGATGTCAGTTTGAAAGCACCAATCTCTTTTGTTGACTTGACATGTGGTCCCGCACAAAGGTCAGTAAAATTCGCCATTTGATAGAAAGTAACTTTATTTTCACCATTATTCTTTAAATCATCGATTAGCTCCGCCTTGTATGGTTGCTTATGCTTGACTGCTTCATTAAAAGCTGTAACTGTTGAGACCTCGGATTTTTCGAAAAGACTCTCCTGTCTTATAATTGTTTTCATTTTCTCTTCAATCAAAGGTAAGTCTTCGGGGATAAGTGTTCGCGGCAAATCAAAATCATAATAAAAGCCATTTTCGATTGCTGGCCCAATTGCTAATTTAGCATCGGGAAACGTTTCGATAACGGCGGCTGCCATAATGTGGCTTAAACTGTGTCTCATCGTCTCTACATTTTTCTCTGACATATTTACTCCTATTTATAAAAAAACGACCCTAACTAGGTCGTCAAGGCCCCAACGGGGGCGGTTCCACTCGACTTCCCCAATATTTAAATTGGGGCTCTCTTTGGCCCACAAACACCCGGGCTTTGGGGTAAGACTGGTAAGGTTGGTTAATTCTCGTCATAGTCTTATATCTCTATTTATATTATACAAAATTACCGGACAATGTCATCTATTTTTGTAAATAAATCACCTAGGCTTCCAGAATTATCGATTTGATAATCAGCTTTGCCTTTACAATAAGACAAATTTTGTGAGTTTGTACCGTTCATCTCTTTCTCTTGTAATATTTTAAAATCTTCAAAAGATAATACATTTTCGCCTTCACGTGCTCGTTTTATCATTCTGTCGTAACGAATCTCTACAGAAACATCGACAAAAATTAGCTTAAAGTTAGGAAGAGAGTGAAGAAAGTCTAATTCGGCTTGTTTCCTGATGCTAGAAATAATAAGCTTTTTCTTGTTGCCAAACTGTTTATATGCAATTTTGGCTAATACATCGGCTCCATATTTTTGACCAAACTTATTCGAAAAAATAATCATATTGTCACGATTGATTTTGATATTTTGTTTTTTCATTTCCTCTCGTAATATTTCTGACAAAGATTCATGAAAATAGCCATTGTCTTGTATATGTTTGGCAACGGTGTCTTTTCCTGATGAATTTGTACCTGAAATCCCTAAAATCATATTTGTGTTTATAAGTATAAAACAATCTAACATAAATATCGGGACCTGAAAACCTCTATTTATATGAGGTTTAAAGAAATTCAAAAATATTATACAATTAGATTAGTTAAGATGAAAATTGAAAAAGCTTTGCTTCTATGTATAAAGTTAAATATTACCCGCCAGTAGATAGCTACTTTGGGATAACATCAAAGTATAGGGAGTCTCTCAATCTGGACCATAAACTGTCGGGGGACAAAAGCTCAATCGAGATTTATGGTAAGGTTAAGAAAAAATCACAAGGATAAATCGACTCGAGAAGTGACCCACAGGGGCGATTCGGATTTAATCTTGTGGCTTAATAAAAAAAGGAAATAAAATATGAATAAACTGAAATTTAGACAAATGTATGAGGTTGCAGGCGTTTTGCCAATTAGTGCTTACTATGAAAATGCAGAGCAATTCACTTATCGACTTGAAGAAATAGGCTTTTATGGGGACAAAAATTACCTTTGGTTTCATGAAAAAGGTTTGGGTAAGGCCTGTTATGAAGAAGCCGAAATGAGCCGAAGTTCCGAAGTAGCATATAAGATTTTTACGGATAAGGAACTTTTCAACAAGTTTCTTCAAGACATGGGCCAAGCAATAGAAAATATTAAAACATTTTCAGCTAGAGCAGCCTTAACAAAATATGAGGGATTGTCATTAGAAGAAATTTCAAGCTGGGAATTTGAGAGGCGCGAACAAGAAGCCAATATATTTACTTATTACTTAGCGACTCAACCACAAAATCTTACGAAAATTGAGGAGCAGCTAAAAAAGGAGATTGGGTTGTTAATAACTGACCCAATATTAACGAACGAAGTTCTCGGCCTATTAACAGCTGATGAAAGAATATCAAAAACAGCGGAGGAAGAATTATCCTGGTTGAATATAGTATTAAAAAGCAAGATGGGGAGAACAGTTAATAAGGACATTGAGGGCCACTTTTCAAAATATAAGTATCTAATGCTCGGAGATATGGAATGGGACCCAAAAATAGATACACTCTATAGCAAGCTTAAATCTGATATGACTCTCGAGCGGGAAGAAATACTGCTCAGAATTAGAGATCTCGAAAGACATCCAGTTGAGCTTAGGCTGAAAAAGAAGTTGATTCTGCAAAAACACAAATTAAGCAAGACAGCAATTGAGCTAGGCGATATTATCTCTAAAATAGCACATATTCGCTTTGTAATGCGAGTTGAGGGTTTTTTGCCTTTTTTCTACTTAGGAATAGGGATAACCACTGAACTATGTATGAGATTAAACTTAACTCAAAAAGAATTGTATTATTGCACACTCCCAGAGCTTAAATCATTAATGGTTGGCGCTCCCATAATTTCAAAGAAAGAGCTTCAGATAAGAATGACAGATGATGTATATTTAATGGCTATCGAAGACGGGAAAGTGCGTTTTATTTTTGGAGAAGAAGCAAAAAAAGTTTTTAATAATCTTGCTCCACCAGAAGATATTTTAGGTCTAGAGTCAGTTAAGGGAATGGTGGCAATGCCGGGGGAAGTAGTCGGAGAGGCCTTTGTTTTTTCCTGGGAAGACAATCTTGAAGATGCAATTGAAAACCTTCCTAAAGACGCTATATTGGTGGTAGGTCAAACAAGGCCTCAGATAGTTCTCTTGATTAGAAAATGTAAAGGAATTGTTACCGACGAAGGGGGGACTATGTCGCATGCGGCGATTGTGGCAAGAGAGTTTAATATGCCCTGTATCGTGGGGACAAAAAATGCAACAAAATTATTTAAAAGTGGTCAAAAAATAAAATTGGATGCCACTAACGGTGTGGCATCGATAGAAAGGGAGTAATATGACTGAAACAAAAGGATTTGTTCCTGAAGGGGGTTCTGAGTTTAGGAAAGCAGAAATAGAGCACATTAAGCCAGACTGTTCATCTATTGAGATAACACGTCATGGTGGATCATGGGATCAAACCGAAAAAGGTTCGGATGAAAACGCGGGTTTGATAAAAAAAGAGCTTTTGGAAGACAACATAGCCGAGATAAAAGCTAAAGTGGCAGGGATGAATGTTGATGCTGATACATACACAGCGATATTTTCGAGTGACGTTGCTTATCGTGAAGGCGACCTGCCTGAGGAAGAACGCGGCAAAGGCAAAACAAGCAGGGCGTTACAGACAGCAGAACTTTATAGAAGCGCTTTTCTTGAAGAGTATTCAAAGTTGGGCCTGCCCACGGACGAACACATGATAAAGTTTTCTTCTACAGAGGGGGGTGACGTACGGAAGAGCCCTAGAATTAGTGAATGGGACGGATGGAATGTTGATGCGACTTGGTTTGCACTAGCAGGCGGTCGAAACGAATATGGAGAGGAGGATCCAACCGTACTTGGCTACCCAACTCACCGTGAACGCTTAGATGCAATAAACAATGGTGACTTGACGGAGCTAAGCAAAAGAGTCGGTACAGAAACTCCCGAGGAGATGGGAGAAAATCTAAAGAAATTTCTTCATGATATTGGCTCATGGGCAACTTTCTGGCACGAAGCAAATCCAGGGAAAAAACTGCAGGTCGTTGTGGTTACTCATGGAGAGAGAATTCGTAAGTTCAAGGACATGGCTCTTGGCGGTGAAGATTTTGATCCAAAACCGAACCAAGGTTTTACACTCAACATAGATAAAGAAGGGGAAACAACAATAGAGATTGATGGTCAAACTCTTGAAGTTGATATCGATAATCCACTATCAAAAGAAAAATAATTTTTGGTGCCCTCGACTGGACTCGAACCAGCACGACCTTGCGGCCACTAGCACCTGAAGCTAGCGTGTATACCAATTTCACCACGAGGGCGGAAGTTTATCTGTAACCATTATAGCTTCTTGAAAGCAGCATTGTTACAAAAAAAAGACGTTTTAGATTTAAAACGTCTTTTTTTATTAAGCTATCTATTAAACTACCATTTGCGCCAATCTGCGAAATAATTCCAGTCTCTGCAAATCTCCCCACCCTTATAAACATTCTGTTTAACCATATCGCTGGCATTTCCTTCAATAGTTTTTAGAACTCCATTACTATATGATCGCACCATACCTACGTGTCCATCTGATTGACCTGGTCTTCTAAATAATATGTCTCCTGGTGAAAGATCGTAGTTCCCACAATTAATTGATTTCACATTCACATATTTCTTAAAATCAGCTCTTTCTAAACGAGCAATCATTGAATCAGCCCCAGTTTGTCTTAATTCTACTTTGCTTTCGAGACCCAAAGAGGTATTTCCAAAAACCCAAGAGACAAAAGCAGCACACCAGGGACTTTGAGCCCCGCAACCCATACCCGTAAAGGTTAGGTATTTCTTGATTTGTGCCCCACAATTTACGCCATCTTCCTTGTTCCCAATCTGTGAAACAGCCTTGTCTTTTAGTAAGGCACCATTTACTGGTCGAGTAGCTTTTATGTTAGAGACAGTTTTTGCGCCACACTTAATTCTATATAGCTTATAGTCCCACACGGCTGGAGTTGTACCTGGCCTCAGGGTCATTGTTTTGTACAAGTAATAGCCAGAAAGTCTGGCTACATAACTTGTGTATCCCTGAGATTTACTTTTGCTACTGCCGTCAAATGTATACTTGACTGATTCGTTGCTTCTTGTGTAAAAACCAGGTATATGTTCCTCGAAATTTACGTATCTCGGAGCGCTCCCGTTGATCTTATAGTCTGGAATCATCACAAAGTAATTTACATTAGTAGGATTGTTATTTTTAAACTGGATTTGGTGTTTTGCAATAGGTAACACCTTCTTTGAAATCGCTGTAAAAGAACCCAATGAACAGGTGCTTCTGGCGGTTGTGCTAGCACTTTTCCAGTATTTCGAGTTGTTGTAAACACTTTTGCTTGTAGAAGTTCTCCATGGGGTAGAAGTACCGAATGCATTTTTATTAACTTTTTCACCCGAAGCCGTGATAGCACCAGTTTTAGCGACCTCCTGAGGATCATTAGCAGCAGTTGACCCCTCAGAGACTTCCGCTTCAAAAGCAGGCTCAGGATCCCCGGTTTCTGTTGTGGCCGCGAATGAATTATAGATATAGTAGACTCCGCCTCCAGTCAGAACAAAGACTAAGACAACGAGCAATAATGCGGAAAATTTTGGTCTATTCTTAAGACCGGGTGAAAACTTCTTCTTCGTTTTCGCTTTTGTAGCAGGAGATTTCTTTTTTGTAACTAAAACCCCCTTCTTACTCACAGAAGACTTACTTGTTTTTTTTGTCGCCATGTAACCCTCTCTTTTTATTTTTATTCTTTAAATAATTATGACATATATCATTAAAACAATGCAAGATATTTGTGTATAAAATAGAAAAGGGCGAGAGTGTGTGTATTTACACAATCTCGCC
>CAZQGP010000114.1:0-9538 GCA_964593075.1 uncultured Candidatus Saccharibacteria bacterium | reverse complement strand
GATAACACAAAAAGAATTTGAGATGGCAAAAAAGAAGCTATTAAAATAGAGATCACTGTTTAGTAAAGCTCACTCACATAATTCAAACACAAGAAACGTTACATATTATAATAGTATGGCCTAATGATTCAACATGGCTGGGGAGGAGGGATTCGAACCCCCGAATACCGGGATCAAAACCCGGTGCCTTACCACTTGGCCACTCCCCAATATTACTTAACCGTCTAATTTTAGTTTAAATTTGTCTATTTTTCAAGCAATTCAGTATATATTTTTAGTTCATCCCTTAAAAGTCTGGGCAATAAGAAATTATTACGAACATGTTCTTTTGCTTTTACAGAAATATTCTGTTTAACTTCAGGGTTTTTTAAGGAGTAAACAATTTTTTCCGCACATTCTTCAACGCTATTAACTAAGATACCTGTTATGCTATCAATGATCTGGAGACGAATACCCCCAGTGTCACCACCAATGACTAAATTTTCCTTCCACATCGCCTCTGATACTGTTAGTCCAAATCCTTCTTTGATAGATTTTTGAATAATTATATCTGAGGCTGTCTGAAAAGCATTGATATCTAAATCATCTAAATTAGTAAAAACGAAGATATCTTTATCTTTTTTACTTTTATCTAATACTTGCTTATATATGTCCCAGCCTTCGGGATCGTCATTGGCCATCGCTCCGATTAATATTAATTGTAAATCCTTGTTATATTTTTTTGCCAAAGAGTATGCCTCAATTACACCTAAAGGATCTTTCCAGGGATCAAAACGAGACACTTGAGTAATAAATGGTTTATCAACATTCACACCATGAGACTGAACGATAGAAAATGCCAGCTTCTTGTTAATTATCTTGTTCTTTTCTGATAAAGGATCAATGGCTGGGGGTACGATATAGCGTTTCTTTATTGGAAAGTTATCGGGAATAAAACTCTCGAGGCTAAAGATGGCCCCGTCATATACTTTTAGATATGGATTCAAAAACAACCATACATTTGGTTCTGCATCAGAGGCATCAATATGACAACGCCAAAGCCACTTTGTTTTATTCCCCCCTTTAAAATACGGAACTGCCAAAGGTTGGGGGTCATGAACCACAACTACATCCCAATCCCCCTCTAAGAGATTCGCATTTGTGGTACTAAATTTTTCATAGATTTTTTTTGCTTTGCTATCAATTTGACACTCCTTACCTTGCAAGCCGTTATGAAAAGACTTTGTAACTTCAAAAAGCCTTTCATCTGCCACTATGGTTTGCCAAACAGTGCCGACCCAAAGATCTTGGAGTAAAGGAATATAATTGTTTAAGATTTCCGCTACCCCGCCACCAAATCTTGTAGCATTAATATGCAAAATACGAAGCCCAGTAAGTTTATTGGCTAAAAAATATATCTCTTCGATTAAATCATCATTAACTATTCCCTGATAGTCTTTAATTGATTTCGGTTGGATTGGTACTTGTTCTAACATCTTAAAAAGATTTTAGCATGGTTAAGACTTCTAATAAATCGTTATAGCTAACTATGAGCATGGCTTTTTTACGAATCTCTGAGGCTCCTTCAAAATTCTTTATATACCAACCGAGATGTTTTCGCATTTCTCTCATCGCTATTTTTTCTCCGACAAAATCTATATAGCGTTTTGCTTGTATCAATATTGTTTTCGCCAATTCGTTCCTTGAAATAACCAGATCTCTCTTTTCCTTAATTTCTTTGAATATCCATGGATTACCCAAAGCAGACCTCCCTATCATCACTCCTGCTAAGTGACTATCATCTAGCCTCTGATAAGCTTCCTGCCATGTTTTAATATCGCCATTCCCAATCACTGGTATCTTCACCGAATCTGCAATATTATATATTGCTTCCCAGTCTGCCTTACCTCGGTAACCTTGTCTAGCTGTTCGACCATGAACTGAGATTGAATTAACCCCGATCGTTTCTAAGTTTTTAACTAATTCTATGATATTAAATTCTGACCAACCTAATCTTAACTTCACGGACAACTCACCATTAAAGTTATTTCTAACCTCTTTCACCAATTCCGATGCTTTGCTAATATCTTTAAGTAAAGCTGACCCAGATTCATTGCCAGTAATTTTGGGTGCAGGACACCCCATATTGATATCAATTCCTGCTGGCTTTAGGCTGGTTTGAACGATATTTGCAGCTCTCGAGATTAGATCACTGTCATAACCAAATAGTTGAACCACAGTGTTTGACCGCTCTCCTGGTAAGGACGCCCCTATGTTTAACGTTTTATCCTTATTATAGACAAGTGCATTGCTTGATAGCATTGGGGTATAAACAATATCGGCCCCCATTTCATTGCAAATAGACCGGAAAGGTAAAGTAGTGATGTTAGCCATTGGGGCTAAGACAAAAACTGGTTTATTGATTGAGTTCCAAGTAAAATCCATTACTATTTTATTTTTTGACCTTCTTGAGTATCTTCGATTGTATAACCGAGCTCTTCAATTTTAGTACGCAGATTATCTGAAAGTTCCCAGTTTTTCGCCTGTCGAGCCTTCTCTCTATCCTTAATAAGCTTGTTAATCGGTTCAGTGATAGCCTTTACCTTGATTTCTTTAAGGTTAAGACCCATTAACTTATCCAATTTAAGAATCACCTTATAGGCATCTTCTCCATATTTTTGTCCAATATTTACTTCTTTGATAAACTCAAAAAGTGCGGCCAAGGCTTTTGGCATGTTCAAATCATCGTCAAGAGCCGCCACAAAGCTCTCTTCAAATTGTTTTGTGTTAATCTGCCCCTTACCCTCTAAATTCTTTATGACAAACTCTCTTAAGTTAATAAGGGTACTCTGTGCCTGTTTAATCGATTTTTCTGTAAAATTTAATGTTTCACGGTAGTGACTCATTAAGCTTAACATTCTAAGGGCGAGTGGTTCTACTTGGTACTTCTTGGACATTTCGTGGAGAGTATATATGTTTCCTAATGATTTAGACATTTTTTCTCTTTCAACCATTAAATGCCCGCAATGAAACCAGTAGTTAACAAACTTTTTCCCGGTGTATGTTTCGCTCTGAGCAATTTCGTTTTCATGGTGAGGGAAAATTAGGTCTACTCCGCCAGCATGAATATCAAGTGTATCACCGAGATATTTTGTACTCATAGCAGAACATTCTATATGCCAGCCTGGTCTTCCTTTCCCAAACGGAGTCTCCCAGCTTGGTTCGCTTTCTTTTGATTTTTTCCAAAGCACAAAATCCTGAGCATCATCTTTGTCGTATTCGTCCTGTGAAACTCTGGCCCCATCTTTAATTCCCGCCAAATCTATACCAGATAACTTGCCATAATCTTTAAATTTTTTAACCGAAAAGTATACAGAACCATCCTCTGATTTATAGGCTATCTTTTTATCAAGAAGGACTTTGGTTATCTTAATAATCTCTTCTATTACCTCTTTATCAGTTGCATGGGGTAACTTTTCTGGAAGTTCGATGTCAAGATTATTTAAATCTTCTAAAAAGTATTTTTCATATTTTTGAGTAACATTTTTGATCGGAATGTTTTCATCGGCCGCTTTTTTAATAGTCTTATCGTCGATATCAGTAATATTCATTACCTCTATTACTTTATATCCCGAAAATTTTAAAAACCGACGCAAAATATCAGTATTAATATATGTTCTTAAGTTTCCAATATGTGAATAATTATAAACCGTTGGACCACACACATACATTTTTACAGTTTTAGTTTCCTGCGCTATAAACTCGTTTTTCTCTTTAGTTAATGTATTATATAATTTCATTTCAAATAACCACCTGATTGAATTTTAAATAGTTTAGAATAAATGCCTTCTTTTTTAAGTAATTGCTTATGAGTATCCATCTCTGATATTTTACCCTTCTCCATCACAACAATCAAATCTGCTCTCATGACGGTTGATAACCGATGAGCGATGATAATCGTCGTCCTTCCCTTAATTAGCTTCCAAAGGGCATCTTGGATCAGCTTTTCGCTTTCAGAGTCAAGGCTAGACGTTGCTTCATCAAGAATCAAGATCGGTGGATTTTTCAGGATTGCTCTTGCGATATTTATTCTTTGTTGTTCACCGCCAGAGAGCTTGACGCCCCTCTCACCAATAATCGTATCGTATCCTTTTGGAAGTTTAGTGATAAAATCATGAGCATTAGCCGCTTTTGCCGCCCTTATTATCGCTTCTTTGTCGGCGCGTTGATTGCCATAGGCGATATTATTTGATGCGGTATCATTAAAAAGAGACGAATCCTGCATGACAACTCCGATATTTTCCCTTAATGACTTTTGGGTTATTTTTGATATATCTTGTTCATCAATATTAATATTCCCCGCTTGTGGGTCATAAAATCTTAAAAGAAGTTTTACTAGAGTTGATTTTCCAACCCCGCTCTTACCAACGAAGGCTACTGCTTGGCCTGCTTTAATTGTTAGATCAAATGCATTTAGCACTTTCTTGTCTTCGTATTTAAACTCGACTTGATTGAAATTAACCTCTCCAGCACTTACAACTAGATCCTTTGAGTTTGGTGTGTCTGTGACTTCCGGGATTGTATCTAATATTTCAAAAGTTCGTTTGACACTTCTTAGATTTTTTTGAATTCTATCAAAAAGTCTGGTTAGATACCAGAGAGGATAAAAAGAACGGTTGGTGTAGGCCCAAGCCAAAGTAAATGATCCAAGAGTTATCTTACCTGTAAGTGCCCAGTAGACTCCAAAACCGAGAATTAAAGTTTGAGCAACATTAATTATTAAATAACGGTAAATATTCATCTTAACCCAAACAAATGATCGAGCCACTGAGTTGTCTTTGGAGATATCTAATTGTTTCTTTAGTTCCTTGGCGTGTTTCAGTTCAGTCACAAATGATTTTACAGTTTTAATATTTATCAATGTTTCAACAACCACCCCTGAAGCATTTTCTTCAGAAGACCTAAAGTTGTCTTGGTATTTATTTAGAGATTTCATATATATCCAGCTTATGAGGACAAAAAGCGGAATACCAAATAAAATCAAGAGACCGAATAAAATATTAATTTTGAATAAAAAATACATTGCGAAAAGAATAAATATGATTTGAGGAATAATATCAACAAATAGGCCTTCTGCAATATCGAGTAACTCTTGAATGCCTTTATCCATTCTTTCTTTTATTTTGCCAGTTGGACTTTTTTCAAAAAAATTTAAGGATAAAGACTCAACATGGTTAAATACCTTTAAGACAAGTTTATTTCTTGTTTTGTTTGACCAGACACTACTGACATAGTTTACGATTTGATTGAAAATCGCTTGAGTTGTCACAATTATAAAAAATAATATGATGCAAAACCAATATTGGCTAGAGATAGATTGAAAAGAGGCCCCTGTCTTTAATTGCTTCTCAACCAAATCAAAAAATAATTTGATAATCTGGGGTTGTGCTAATTCAAAGAGGGTCGAAATTATGCCAAAAACAAACAAAGTAATTGTCAGTTTTTTATAGATGCTCGCTAGTTTTATCACACGCCAAAAATTTCGCACTATATTACTTTCTATTTATCCTTAATTTGCAATTATAATTCTATTATATAGACAATAATTTGAATAGTGAACAACATTAATACTCGCGCCTACCTTCTAATGAACGAGTTAGTGTCACCTCATCTGCATATTCTAGGTCGCCACCGACTGGTAGTCCACGCGCAATGCGAGTAATCTTTATGTTTAAGGGTTGGATCAATCTCTGCAAATATAGTGCCGTTGTCTCTCCCTCAAGATTGGGATTAGTCGCCAATATTACTTCAACAATAGAGCTCTCTTTAAGTCGCCTTAATAGGTTAGGAATGTACAAATCGTCTGGGCCAACTCCTTCAACGGGAGAGATAACTCCGCCCAGTACGTGATAAAGACCACTAAAACCTGTTTTTTCAAAAGCAACGACATCTAGGGGCTCACTAACAACACAAATAATATTTTTGTCGCGTCCATGATTGGAACATATTTGACAAGGATCAGTGTCAGTAAAATTGCAGCAGATTGAGCAGTTCATAATCTCTTTTTTTAAATTTAGAACCGCATTCCCTAAAATATTCAAATCTTGTTCTGAAGATCTAAGTAAATAAAAAGTCAGCCTTTGAGCTGTTTTTGAACCAACTCCAGGTAGTTTTGAAAGTTCATCTACTAAATCTTGAATGCTTTTTGGTATTACGTTCAAATACTATCTCTCTATTTTACTTAAAAAAACCTACATTCCAGGGAATCCGCCCATATCTTTCATTAGATTTGCCGCCACTTCCTGCGACTTCTTTATAGCGCTCTCTATAACGGACTTGATATCTTTCTCCAGAACGTCAAGACGGTTAACATCTACGTCGTCCTTATTTATTGAGACTTTCTGAATTTTTTGCTCACCATTAATAACAATAGTCACGGCTCCTGATTCAAGTGTCATTACTTCGCTCTTTAATTTTTTTTGAATCTCTCTTGCCTTTTTGACGAAATCAAGTTGTTCTTTTGCTTTTCCAAACATTATTATTCCTTTCTATTCTATTAATAAGCATGGTATATCTTAATCTAATTAACGGTTGCTTTCAAGCTAATTAAGTTTAAAAATCAAGATCGATCCACCGATATTGGCAATTGGCTTAATATCATCTAACCAAGAATAATCCATCCCCCCGTTAGCGCTCTTTTTTAGTCTAGAGTTTTGATAAAAAGTAGCACTGACTGCGAAATAGCCAGTTGGTCTCCCATTCTGTACGTGCCATTCAATTGCCTTGTCACCTAGATAATACTTACTTGAAAAACTCCCGGGAAAAGCATCAACATATATTTCTTTAACGTTGTTCTCTTCGGTCCAAGTATTTAATCTTTTAAGATCTTGCCCCCAATCAGTATTTGAGTCTGTGAGATATTTGTAGCCATTTTTATAACTTCCGATAAATTCGTTATAATAAGCGAGGTAGTGTGGGAAGATTAAAAACGCTTCCAATATATACCAAAAGACTAAGATAAAGATGATAATTGGGAGTAAGGTTAGCTTCTTTTTGATTGCTTTAAAATCAATCAGATTGGCGAGTCTTGCAATAAAAATAAATGAGAAGGCATAGAGTGGCAACATATATCTAATACCTAGATTTATTTTTCCTTGCATTCCCATGACCAAGAGTACAGTCGGTACAATCCAGAGATAGACTTCAGTAAACCAATCTTTCCTTTCGACCTTCTTCCAGCAAACAATTAAGAGGATAAGCAATAGAAACAAAGGGATTGCTGTCTTAAGAGCAATAGTAACAGGATAATAATACCACCAACCTTGATTCCCAACCTTACCCATCAAGAAAGCATCGTGACCGCCCTCTACGTGGCCTGTGACCATAGAAAAACCGAGAAACCATTGAGCCACGGGCTTAGTAACAACGTTGTCTGATAGAGTCACTAGCACATTTTTGGCTTTAATATTAATACCCGTATTTCCCGGCAGAGACTCTTCAATTAAGTCTTTCTGGACCTGTGATGGCATATTTATGGTATGAGGAAGATAAAATAGCCACATAAATGTAAAACCGAGCAGGGCGATTAAAATAAAGGATATAAAGCTACTATAAAATCTCTGGACTAGCCTTTTATCTTGTATTTTAGCAAAAAATCTTGATTCAGTTATTCTCCCCTTTTTTATTAGAAGCATAATAAATACTAGAACAAAGGCTGGAGCCAAAATAGCAGCCGAAAATTTTGTAATAAGGGTTATCCCTAGACCAAGACCCGCCAAAAGAAGCGTTACAAAACTGGGTTTCTTAATAAATTTATATAATAAGTACATGGCTAGAAAAAGTGCGAAAGAAATTCCCAAATCGGTTGTAACAAACCTAGAATGAGCGATAATATTTGTATTAAAAACATATAGAATCAAAGCCAAAACACCAGCTTTAGGACCAAAAAGCTCCTTTGCCCATCTAAATACAAGATACCCAAAGAGTAACGATAGAAGCATCATTGGGATTCTCGCTAAGAGAATTAGAGTCTCCGGATTATTTCCAGACCGATAAATAAATTCCCAGCCTATCTCCCATTGATTGTTTATGACGGGACTATTGGCTTTCCATAAATCATACGGAAATTTTGCGCCCCAGATCACTAGAGGAAGCGCCGCCAAATCTTTAATTAAAGGTGGGTGTTCAGGGTTCAAGCGATAATCTCCAGTTGTGAGGTAAGAATACCCTGAAGGAATATGAGCAATCTCGTCTACAATGGGAGAATCACCGATGGCTGAAAAAAACATAAGTAGAAACATAACTAATAACAAAAAACCAACGATCAAGCCAGTTAAATGTTTTTTAATGATATTCACTATGTGCTCCTTTACCTATATAAATTATTTCCAATTTAAGATTACCTCTTCAAAAAGATCCCCTAACATTTTTCTCGCATTTTTTCTATTGTACTTACCACTAATTAAATTCCACTGAACTTTAAATATATCTCTGAATGAACTAATTGAATCCTTTACTGGATTAACAGTTGCCCCTTCGGCCACATCAAACCAATCTACAGGGACCTCAATTGTTGACAGCTTATATTTCTGAGCAATCGCCAGATACTCTGTGTCAAAACCCCAATGGTATATTCTTTGTAGTCCAGCTAAAAAATGAGCAACTGGAGCTTTATATAGCTTGAAACCACACCTTTGGTCAATATAACTTTGATTTAAAAGTACCGCAAAAGCTAGGTTTCCGCCGCGACTAATAAATTGCCTGACTCTTCCTTGTTTTCCTTTGGCCATATAGTCTTTTGAGTGACCAATGATTAGTACCTCTATTAAGCTCTTCACGCCGTGAAAAATGGATTTAAAATAGTTAGATTGATAAGGTCGTGGTTCTTTAATATACCTCGATCCCATGACAATATCGTATTTATCTATATGGGCTAAAAGTTTATCGACTTCAAAAATTTCAGTCGAGCTATCTGCATCCATAAATAGTATATATTTACCCTTAGATGCTCCAATACCATCTTGAATTGCCTGTCCTTTACCTCGCCTCTCATCTTTTGGTTCAGTATACTCAATATACTCAAATTCTTTTGCGTATTTCTTGGCAATCTCCAAGGATTTATCAGTACTGTGTGAATCAGAGAGGATTAACTGGCAACTAAAACTTTGCCTATTTGCATAGTCATGTATTTGTTTTATCGTTTTTTCTAGCCGTTTTTCCTCGTTTTTAAATGGGACAATGATTGATATATATATAGGTTCGATTTTATTTTTTTGAATCATCGTTCTCCTTATCGCAAGCTTATCATAAATTAGCTATTTTTTGTATTCAAACGTATTGGTGTAGAGGTTTTGAACTGATTTGTTTTTACCCCATGCCAAAAAATATGCTTCATAGTTATAATAAACTGTTAAAAAAATGAATATTGAGATTAAAAAAGCTAAAAACAGTTTTGCTGTTTGATTGATAGGAAAGGTCTTTAGCCAATTTCTAAGAAAATACCCCATTATAATCGATGAAAATATCAAAGTTATGGGCAGAAGAGCCAGAAGGTTAATAG
>CAZQGP010000113.1:0-6915 GCA_964593075.1 uncultured Candidatus Saccharibacteria bacterium | reverse complement strand
CTCCTGCCACAAACGAACTCCATGGTCTGACATATCCTATCAATCGGCAAGCAAAAACAGTCACCGGACCGTGTTTTTGGTACCAATTTTCTATCTTTTTTTGGATTTTGGACAATTGGCTCTCGCCGGTTAGATACTTTTCAGAAACTCTTCTACCCAAAAAATATGATAAAACTGCGCCTGATATTTGACCAAGTGAAATTACCGACAAAATTGTGATGTAACTATATTTGTGGGCTGTTATTAAAGCCTGCCCAGCTATATAGGCTGCTTCAATCGGCAAAGGAATGCCGACATTCTCAATAAAATTCGACAAAAATATTGCCGGAATACCGTAATGCTGGACCCAAAGTATCATCGTTTGCAGCATTTACTATTTACTCTCCATGAGCTGAGTATATCTCATTAGTCCTTATAAATGATAGCATTAAGCCCTTTAATAAAGGTGTTCCAAGTTGGCTATTAAAAGACATGATTGCCTCTTGTTTTTTATTTTCTTCTTCTTTTGTTAAAGTTAGTTTGTACCACAAATGGCGACCGTCAACGAGTGTTGCCGGCGGCAAAAGTGGATCGTTGGTTTTTAAACCTTCGGGTCGGGGGTAGCGATGGTAATGGATTAGGTAATCGTAAGTCAGTGGTCGGTCTTTCAGACTATTGGTGACCTCATTTACTGCCTTGCCGGTTTCGGAATGGTCATTGTGGGTATCGCTTGGATCGGTTGTTAGAACGATAGTTGGCTTAAATTCATCAAAAATGGTTTTAATTTTATTTCTCAAATCCTGATTATTCTGAAGTTTACCATCAGGAAAATTGAGATAATATATCTGTTCTTCGTTATTTGAACATAAATCAACGGCTCTTGTCACTTCTTCTATTCTTATCGACGCTTTGCCACGCTTATTGCCGTCAGTTACAACTACCACTGCCGACTTGGCGCCAACAATGTTGGCTTTTTGCATAAAACCACAAGCGCCAAGTGTTTCATCATCGGGATGTGGCGCAAATATCAAAACCTTATCAGAAGACTTTATCGCCGGTAACTCTTGAATGATATTTATTGCCGAAACTGGCAGGATCTCGTAGTTTTTCATATACCAAATAGAACTGACAAGTACTAACAAACCTATAAAAATACCAATTTTATATCTTAAGCGAGAAGCTATAAACCAATTAAGAAATCTTCGCATTTACCGCCTCCCGATAAGTGGCAATGAATTTTTCAACTGTGTTTTCCATACGATGCGCCTCAATCGCCAACTGGCTGTTATCACCCATTGAGACTTTGAGCTTGGGATCGCGAATGATTCTGACAATTTTGGCTGCCATATCCTCTTCACTTTTGGGTAAAACCAAATAGCCATTTTTCCCGTCACTCACAAGCTCCGGTAATGCGCCGGCATCAGCAGCGACTATTGGCAACCCCGCGGCCATCGCCTCCATCGTTACCAAACTTTGGGTTTCGATTCTGGATGGTATCGCAAATACGTCAGCCAACTGATAAATTTTGGCCAAATCTGGATTTTCGTGTTCAACTCTGCCGAGGAATGTGACATATTTTGTGAGACTTTGTTCTTTCACCCAATCCTTAAAGTAATCAAGCTTATCGCCGCCGCCTCCTAATACAAAATGAATATTTGGGATTTTTTTGGCAACTAAAGGTACGGATTTTAATAAAATATCGATATTTTTGTCCATATCGATTCGGCCGATATGCAAAACGATATGTTTGTTTTTGGAGATATTATATTTTTCGTAAATTTGCGAAGTGTTCTTTTTCTCTTGGAACCTATCATAGTCAATCCCGTTTGAAATTGCATAAATCGGTCTTTTGATGCCTTGCTTAAGAAGCGCCTGACGAACGTGTTGAGTTGGGCAGGTTACAAATTTACAGGAATTGAAAAATTTGTTGATATAAATTGCCAAGCCTTTTTTAGCAGCAGGGGATATTGGCTTCAGTGGTTTGAGATATGCCATCACAAAATCCAGTGAAAAATGATACGTCCCGATAGTTGGGACTTTACTTTTTTTAGCCCATTTTTGAGCACCCATTGAAACACCGTTTGGATCCTGAAAATGAATTAAATCAGGTTTAATTTCATCTAGTACTTGAGCGATCTCTTTCTTTTGGCCCATAACTATACGATAGCCTTTGCGAAACGGATTTCTTTTGGACTTAAAATAATAAACTTTGTAATTATCAGATATTTCAACTTTTTGGGTCTTATCGCTACTTGGCGCAAAGACAAAAACTTCATATTTCTTCTTGGCCAATTCGTTAGCTAATCTTTCGGTAAATATCGAAACTCCTGAAATATTCGGCCGGAAAGACTCGGTCGTTAAAACAATTTTCATTCATATAAGTATACCAAGAAATGGCTCAGATTTGTCGGTATTTAAGTTGTGCACGCGCATGGACTCGAACCAAGGACCTTCTCGGTGTAAACGAGACGCTCTACCAGCTGAGCTACGCGTGCGTAACACTATATCGGAAAAAACAGATAAAGTGCTTTGTACCAGAGGCCGGACTCGAACCGGCAATCCTTTCGGCGCAGCGTTTTAAGCGCTGTGTGTATACCATTCCACCACTCTGGCGTATCTATATTTTACCTCAAATCAGATTTTCTGTCACTGTGAAACCAGCTGCTTTTTTGGTTCCATGGCCGCCAAAAAGTGCTGCGAACTGTTCGATATTTATTTTTTTGTTGTTTGTTCTGACACTTGCCCGCCAACCCTCACCATTTTCGACAAATACTAACGCCAATTTAACATTATCAATTTGGCTTAAAAGATTAACCAAGCCCATCGCCTCCTCTGGTGTGGCATTAGTCTCGTCGAGTTGTTTGTGTGAAATCGTCGCAATCGCCATCCCGTATTTATTAACCTTCATATTCTCAAGAGCCTTACCCCAAAGCTTAGTTTTGGTGATATTGCGTTTGCGCTCGCTTAATTTAGACGTTATAAGCTCCAAGTCGCCGCCTTTATTCACAAGCGAACTAGCAAGCTTTAAAGCCTCGCTTGTGGTATTTGGGTGCTGAAATCCACCCGTATCAGTATATAAACCGAGCAATAGTGAGGTGGCAGTATTTTTCCGTATCTCAATTTTGAGACATTCCAAATAATTATTAATCATTTCGCATGTTGCCACACTTTCTCTGTCGATAATCGCCAAAGTCGCTTTTTTGGCTAATGTCGTCGGCACATGGTGATCAATCAAAACAACCGCCTGCTTGCCTAGCGCGTCAATAAGCTCTTTTTCAAATCCTGTTCTTTTGTGCGAATTACAGTCTAAGACTATATATAAATCGGCCTCAATAAATTCTTTACTAAAATTAACGGGAATAATTTTACTAAAAACCGCTGGGATATCAGTATTGCACAGTAAATTAACTTCTTTTTTCTTGAAAGCAAAAAATAATGCCGAAGCGCTGCCAATCGCGTCACCATCAGGCTTTTCGTGGATGATAATGCTGATTCTCTGGCTCTGACCGAGAAGCTCCGAAAACTGTTGGTATTTAGCCGTTAAGGCTGTAGAGGTCACGTCTTCCTTCATCGGGTAAAAGAGTTGCGGAAATTTTGACGCTATCAACTGCGTCAACCTTTACCGTATCCTTTAGATTAGCTAACACTTCCCCCCTCGAAGAATAGATAACTACACGCGGATCATAAATGTCCGTCAGTTCCATTATGCTTGGCTTGGTTTCGCAAGCAATTTTTTCGTCAAACATTATCGCATCGGCCGAGCTGAACTCCTCTTCCTCAAACTTGGTCGGAGTCACGCAGTTAAAAATATAAACAACTTGTAATTTCTGCCAAGTTATCATGGCGGCATTTTGTCCAAAAATTACCCCGATGCCATCAGCCTCGTACTCACCAGGTTCGTTAAAATGAAAATCACCATATGTAACAACGCCGTCACTTAACTCGACAGTGTTCTGCTTTTCGGAAACCTCAAATCCCCCCGTTTTTTTGAGCTTGATAACCATATTAGGCCGGTTTTAGTGATATTTTGCGAAGTTCTGGTTCGATTGAGATAATCTCAAAATCGTAATTGGTATTTTCTTTGAGTGCTTCTTTTTCGTTTGCTTCGCCTTCTTCTTTTTGAAGCTGGCTAACATGGACTAAGCCTTCCAAATTTTCTGAAAGTTTTACAAAAGCGCCATATGGTGTAACTTTGGTAACTTCGCCCTTGATTTTATCTCCCACAGAAAGGTCTTTGACCTCAGTCTGCCATGGGTCAGCAAGAAGTTTCTTAATTGAAAGTGACACTCGGCCGCCTTCAACGTTAATAACTTCGGCTTCAATCTCTTGGGCAACCTTGAAATGGTTGCGCAAGCTGTCGATTCTCTGCCATGAAACTTGTGAGATATGAATTAAGCCTTCGAGCTCGCCAATGTCTACAAACAGACCAAAATCAACGATACCTGTGATTTTGCCTTTGACTTTTTGGCCGACTTCAAATGTCTTTGCTCGCTCTTCAAGATCGGTATCACCAGCGGCTTTTTCGGAGAAAATGATTTTGCCGGCTTTTTTGTCGTAGCTGATGATTTTAACAGTGATAGATTTGCCGATTAGCTCGGACAATCTTTGTTGGATTTTGTGTTTGTCGCCGTCAACTCGTGGGTAATGTTTGACCGAAAGCTGGGAAACAGGGATAAAGCCCTGCATATTGCCATATTCGGCAACGAGGCCGCCTCTGTTGGCGCCGATAATCTTAACGGCAATAATTTCGCTTTGGTTGTTTCTTTGTTCGAGTAATGACCAAATTTTTTCTTTTTCAGCCTTTTTCAAAGATAAAATGATATAACCCTTTTCGTTTTGGGTTGAAAGAATATAAGCTTGGGTTTTGTCGCCAACCTTAATATCAGCGCTGTCGGCTGAAAATTCCTTTTCAGGAATGATACCTGTTGCAAGTCCTGCAACATCAACGGTAATTTTGTCTTTTGAAACCGAGATCACAGAAACTTCAACCAGATCGCCTTGGGCAAATGGCACCAAAGCATCACCCATCTGATCGACGAGTTCGGACATTGTTTGTGGGGTTTTTGTATTTGTTGGCATTAATTAATTATTCCTTTTTCCTACTCTTAGGAAGATACCTGAAAAATCGTTGTTTTTCAAGATGTACGCGTCTTTTTTGCGGTATTTCAAGGTATATGATTTTAAAAATCCAAGCGAACCAGACGACAATTACGAAGATTGTGCCTAGCATCACCAGCTGGCTGGAGAGATAAGCAATCTGCTGAATTCTGAAAAAATAATACGCCGGAAAAATAATTGCCATCATGACGATGATATTTATAAGGTGTGAAATCAATCCTTCGTAAACTGGTATCACTTTATTTTTGCGTTTTAGAATTATTACCCAGACAATCAAGGCGATAATACTAAAGTAAATCGCAAAGCCGACAAACAGATAAAATTCTGAGGTTGCTGGCGGATAGCTGTTTGACCAATATTCCCAGCTAACCAAATTCTTCCACTCTGTTGCAGAGGGAAAACTTTGGGTCTTCAGAAAATCGGTTATACGATTATAGAATGTAACAAAGAAATTATTCATAAATTCGTGCCGGAGGTCAGAATCGAACTGACAACGCCATGCTCTTCCGCATTTGGACTAGCTCTTCATCCTCATTATGTAGGATGCTGGGCGCTTCCCCCTATCCACTTACGGATAGGAGTACTCTCTTTCGAGATAGTCTCTACACCTTCCACACCACTTTCCACCTCGTAGGTGGAATAAGGGGTGGGCTCGGCTCGGGATTGTCCGCTAAAGCGAAGTTTCCCCGAATTCACCCAGTTTTCATTTTCGACTTACATCGAAACGGCCCGAAGATTCAGGCATGCGCTCTACCATTGAGCTACTCCGGCTTTTTCATATACTAAACATCAATATTATACTGTTTTTTCTTGATTCCCTCAATCCAACCCATGATTTTATAAAAAAGTTCGGTATCGCAAACACGAATTTGGATAGTTCCATATGGTTGCTGATTGAAGGGTTTTAATCTTTTGCTTGAGATGCTAGCTCCAAAATATGTTTTACCGAAGTTTTCTTTTCTAATCCCTGTGATGTTTTTCCAATAATCTACAATATTATTTTCATCTTGATGTTCAAAAATATGTAAATTTGCCTTAATTCTTTCATCTGATATTTTACAGATAATTTTTAAGAATTTGATAAATATTTTTATCATTTCAGGATCAGTGTTTGAAAAACTAACCATATGATAGATTTTTTCTTTCCCGTCACGAATTATTGCTTTCTTGTATCCTTCTCCCCAATATAAAGTAGCGCCAATTAGGAGTAGGGATTTATTGTTGATATCAAGAATGTCCTGCTCGGATTTATTTTTTATTAATTCACTTCTTATTATGGCGATTCTTGTCTGGTCTTTATTCCTTTTTACCAAAGCAGAAATTGATTTTTCTTTCCCTTTTAGTTTTATTGCATTATCTATTTGAATGGGTAATTTAATATCCGAAAGCCAGTTAGATAGGGTAGATTTTGATATGTTCAGCTCTTTGCCGATTTCAGAATAACTATTGCCCTGCAGCCTAAGTTTGATAGCTTGATCTTTGTTATTTCTCATTGGAACCCACGAGCCCATTATAGCATGAACAGAAAAAAGACGAGCGATCTCGTCTTTCTGTGCGCGCGGGAGGACTTGAACCTCCATACCCTTTCGGGCACTAGCTCCTAAAGCTAGCGCGTCTACCATTTCGCCACGCGCGCTTAAGATATATTCTACCTAAAATCTATGCAATTCTCAATCCTTAAATGGTAATTTTGTCTTTAATCTTGTTCAAAGTTGCCGGGCCGATGCCTTTGACATTGACCAACTCTTGAACTGACTGAAACGGCCCCTTGGAACTGCGGTAATCAACAATCGCCTTTGCCTTAACTTCCCCGATATA
>CAZQGP010000112.1:0-8076 GCA_964593075.1 uncultured Candidatus Saccharibacteria bacterium | reverse complement strand
TTCTCTGCTAAAATTATAATTATGGATAAGAAGTTACTGCTAATTATATTAGACGGCTGGGGGATAGCCCCGGCTGGACCAGAGAATGCCATTAGTTTGGCAGATACTCCAAACTTTGATTATTATTGGACCAAATATCCTCATACTAAGCTCTTTGCTTCCGGTGAAAAGGTTGGTTTACCAAAAGGACAGATGGGGAATTCGGAGGTGGGACATTTAAATATTGGCGCTGGAAGAGTCGTGTGGCAGGATTTGCCAAGAGTCTCCCAAGCGATTGCAGATAAGACCTTTTTTGAAAATAAAGCCCTAAAGAATGTTTTAGCCTACACAAAAAAAGAGAATAAGCCTCTTCACTTGATGGGGCTGTTAAGTGATGGGGGGGTTCATTCTCACCAAGATCATTTATTCGCTCTTTTAAAGATGGCCAAAAAAGCTGAGGTGAATAAAGTTTTTATACATATTTTTACAGATGGAAGAGACGTTGGCCCAAAAACAGCCTTAGAATATATTAAAAAGTTAGAAGGAAAAATTGCAGAATATCAAATTGGAGAGATAGCGACGGTCAGCGGAAGATTTTATGCGATGGACCGGGATCAGCGTTGGGATAGAGTTGAAAAAACCTACGATGCTTTGGTGAGTGGAAAAGGCGAGCAGAGTACTGATTTGTCTAAAACCATTAAAAATCTCTATAAAAAAGGCATAACTGATGAATTTATCGAGCCGATTGTTTTGACACAAGAAGGTTCAATAAGAGATGGAGATGCCATTGTTTTTTTTAACCTTCGATCTGATCGTCCCAGAGAATTAAGCGAAGCTTTTATTGAATTAAATTTTTCTGGATTTAATCGGAAGAAAGTTTTAAAAAACTTGTATTTTGTGACCATGACTGAATATGAAAATAAACTACCAGTTCAGGGAGTGGCTTTTCCGACAAGAGAGGTGAAGAATTGTTTAGCCGAGGTTTTATCAGAGAATGATATAAGTCAATTGCACATAGCAGAAACCGAAAAATATGCTCATGTTACCTACTTTTTTAATGGTGGTAGAGAGGAAAAATTCAATAATGAGAACAGGCTTTTAGTCCCTTCCCCAAAGGTCAAAACATATAATTTATCACCTCAAATGAGTGCTCGAGAAATTACACAAGAATTGATCAAAAAATTAGATCAATATAAATTTATAGTTGTTAATTATGCTAATCTTGATATGGTTGGTCACACGGGGAATTTAAACGCGACTATTCTCGCCTGTGAGTCAGTTGATAGATGTTTAGGCGATCTAGTCCATGAGGCCCAGGTACGTGGTTTTAATATTATTATTACGGCCGATCACGGAAATGCAGAGAAAATGCTTGATGATGCGAACGAACCAGTCACTTCTCATACTACCAACCCAGTTCCGTTTATTTATTTGAATGAAAAAGACGAATATCTTAGGGAAATTGATGAACCAAAACTAGGGAATATTGCGCCAACAGTTCTTGACATATTATCATTAGACAAACCGTCTATTATGGCTGAATCAAGTTTATTGAAGAAAAGATAAGGAGGGTAATTGTACGATTTTATAACAATCGGTGGGGCATCTCGAGACGTATTCTTTATGACATCAAAAGGCAAGGTCGTAAAAAATCCGTATTCTCCGATAAAAAAATTAATTGCTTTTGAGTACGGCTCGAAAATTATCCCAGAAACAACCGAGTTTACTTATGGTGGCGGTGGCGCGAATACTGCAGCTTGTTTTGCGCATTTAGGCTTAGCCGTATCGGCGGCAATCAGTGTTGGAGCGGAAGGTACGGGAAGTCTTTTGGTTCATGATATGGAGACAATGGGAGTAGATTGTAGCTTTGTTGTGAGAAATCGCGAGTATCATACGGCCTTGTCTATGATTGTCGGTATCCCTGGGAAAGACCACACGATGTTTCTCTACAGAGGAGCTAATAATCATTTAGCTGTTAATGATTGGCGAGATTTAAAAACAAAGTGGTTTTACCTCTCTTCACTAACTGGTAATTCAGCCGATATTATCCCTGAGCTTTTTGCTTTTGCCTCCGCTCATAATATTTGTATCGCTTGGAACCCCGGCAGTGAACAACTCGAAGGAGGCTATGATGACCTAAAAAGTTTTCTAGAAGTAACAGACGTTTTAATACTAAATCGCGATGAAGCCATGAAGCTTATTTTGAGCAAAAACAATCATTTGAAAGTCCACGACATGAAGAGCTTGCTTGAGGGCTTAGGAAAAGTGACGAAGGGAATTGTTGTGGTGACAGATGGAAGTAATGGGAGTTATGTCTATGATCACAATAAAATATATATCCACCCGGCGTACAAAGTAGATGTTATCGAAACTACCGGTTCAGGGGATGCCTATGGGGCCACTTTTGTGGCTGTCAGATTTTTAGGTTGTAGTATCGAATTTTCAATGAAAATGGCCGCCTTCAATGCTTCGAGTGTGATTCAAAACGTTGGAGCACAAAAAGGCTTGATGAATTTTGATTCTATTCGTGCTAAAATTGATAATGAAGAAAATGTTAAAGATGAAGATAAAAACATATTTAAAAAATAAAAAAGTATTAACTATTGTCGCTGCTATTATAGTCGTCTTGGGGCTATTAGGTGGCGGCGGTTTGTATCTAGCTCAGAGTAAAAACAAGGAATCAAATAAAACTGACGAGAAAGCTACTCAAGAAAAATCAATTAGCAAAGAAGAACAAACTCAGGAAAACCTTAAAGGGAAAGAGGGGGTCCAGAGCCAGACAAGTAGTAATACAAACTCAAATGTGCAAAGCAATCCTTCCGTTGTTACTTCAACTCTTCTTAGCGATGTCTCAATTCAAGCCATTAAATCTTCAGATGGCAGTATCTTTTTAAGTCTTTATGGGGCACAAGGTACTTATGACGCAGAAAAGTGTCTTACTTATCAAGCTGGACAATGCCCCGGAGGTTGGACTGCAACCGTTAGCAATCAAAGTTATTCTGGGCACGGTGGTTTATCTCTTGAGACAATTAGCCTTGCAGAAGGTAGCCCAAGTTATATAATTTATAGAGTAGAAAATAATAAACGAGTGTCAAGTTCAAAACCGATTGTCGTGAATACGGCATCGATTCTTGACACAAAAAGTTTTATCGGAGAGTAATGAATAAGAAAATATCGATTATTTTGGCAATTTTGATGGGAGTTTTGATTATTGGGACAGTTATTGGTATCTGGTCCTGGCAAAATTCAATTGGGACAAGTAAAAAACAGGAAACAACTAAAAAAATAGAAAATCTTAAGAAAGAGATTGAGAAAGTTAAGGCAACCAAAGACGAAAAAAAATATGCGCCAAACGATGTCATTAGAAATTTTATCAATGACGTTAGAAATGATTCGATGGAAAGGGCAAAGCTCTATCTTGCCTCCAATCAACAAGACATGGATATCAAGAGCGCTCTTGGTTTTGACAAAGAATTAGATAAAATAACGATTAGCGACACCGCCCAAACGATTGAGAACGATCAAGGCACAGTAGTCGTTAAGGGCTATTGGCCAACTGAAGACAAAACATTTGAGAAGAGTTTTATTTTGATAAAAGAAAATAACTTGTGGAAGATTCAAGAAATTAAGGGAGCGTAGAGATGCTGTCCCGAAATCTAAAACGTAAAGCGAAACCAAAATTTGGCACTGACAAAAGGAAAAGAATTATTATTAGTGTTATATTGGCGCTAGCTTTTTCTTTTATTTTTTATGGCCTCTACCGAGTGAACAGTTTTAAATCGAGCGCGAGCGAAAAACAGGAAATCAAAGTCGAGACCGGGGATCGACCGCTCAAAAAAGCCACAATTGTTTTTATAAATGCGGATGGTGGTCTCAATTTGAGAAAAGAGCGGAATGCAACTTCAGAGAAAATAACCTTGATTCCGAATAAAACACAGCTTGAAGCATCAGAAGAACTTGATGGTTGGTACAAAGTAACATATAACGGGAAAGAAGGCTGGATTGCCAAAGAGTACACCACAACTCAAGCGCCAGCTGAAGATCCGGCCAAGGGTTGGTCGACTTATTCAAACGCGACTTATGGCTTCAAAGTTAAATATCCTCTCGGCTGGAAATATCAGGATTACGGGGCTAACGAGGCCAATAAATCTCTCTCACTGGTCGCTTTTAGCAAACAAGACTTACCTGCAACCATTCCACAAGGAAGTGATTTTATTGCGCCAGTTATGCTACAGGCAAGTAGTAAAACAATTGATGAAGCCAATGCCGAATATGCGAGTATTAGTGGTGTGACTTCTGAAAAAATTGTAATTTCGGGCACAACCGCGACTAAATATACCTATACTTCGGTTTCTTCCAATACTCAGGTTTCAGCAATAGTCTTTTCAGCTGGCGGAAAAACCTTTATATTTAATGAAGGAGGGGGCTATAGTGAGGATTTAGTTAGAATAGCTAATACCTTTAGCCTATAAATAATGGTTGATACAATAAACCCAAACAAAAACAATAATCAAGAACCTGTTGATGGTGGCAGTAACCAATCAACAAGCCATTCGTTCTATAGTGGATTTGGACGGCCAGATGATGTCAAAGTAAATTTAGCCAAGGAAAACAGCGAAAAGGCACCAGTTGGCTCTAATCCGATAAAAAATGAACCATATCCAGTTTCTCCCGCCTATCCTGAATCACCAGCACAGCCAGCTGAAGCCTTGATGGCCGAAACACCAATTATCCCACCTGCGAATGTTGTAGAGGGGCCGAAAAAACCTGCTCCAAAAATCTCAGACTTACAGAGTAAGCCAGAGAAAACCTATCAAACAGCTTTTGTCCCTCAAGAAACTAAGGAGCCATTTAACTGGCGAGGTCCATTGCTCGTCGTCGTTATTGGAATTGTAGTCTCGGCGATATTGGGTGGAGTTGCATATTATGTTTCATATTCGACGAATCAAAGCGCTATAAAAAAACAAACAACTGAATTGAGTAAATTAAATAATAATTTAAACACTTTATTAGAAAACCCAACGCCTTTAGAGTTGGCTGTAATAGAAACTCCTCCGACAGTTGAGCCGACCCCTGAAACACCAGTGGTAGAAACACCAGAACCGGTCGTGGAGGAGCCACAGATTCAAGAGCCCACTCCTGTCCAGACACCAGTTCAGCCGGGTGGAGGACAAGAAGCTAGCGGATAATAAAATTTATGGGGGATAATTTGTTAGGCAATGATTTTTTTAAGCCAAGATCAATTGCGGTGATTGGAGCTTCAGCAAATCCAGCCAAGATTGGTTTTAGCTTAGTAAAAAACTTATTAGATGGTCGGTTTGAGGGACGCTTATACCCGATTAATTATGATGAAACAAATATTCTGGGCCTGAAGTGCTATCCAAATCTCTCTTTGGTTTTGAATGAGATAGATTTGGCGATTATCGCAACTCCTGCAATCACCGTTCCTGAAGTATTAGAACAATGTGGCCGCAAGAAAATAAAATATGTTATTATCATCTCGGCCGGTTTCGCCGAGGTTGGTCAAAAAGGTCAAGAATTACAAACTAAAATTATCCAAATTGCCAATCAATATAACATTAGAGTCTTGGGCCCAAACTGTTTGGGGGTGATAAGTCCAGTAAATAGGCTAAATGCTTCTTTCTCTCAAAACATGCCAGCCAAAAAAAATATCGCTGTAATCTCTCAAAGTGGAGCAATCTGTACGGCAATCTTAGATTGGGCGAACAAGAAAGGAATTGGCTTTTCTCATTTTATTAGTCTTGGGAATAAAATTGATTTAAATGAAAATGACTTTTTGGAATATTTCGCAAATGACAAGAATACAGAGGTGGTAATCGGCTACCTAGAATCAATCTCTGATGGTCCAAAATTTCTAAAATTAGCCCATGAGTTAACCAAGAAAAAACCCTTTATTTTACTTAAATCAGGTCGGAGCAAAGAAGGGCAAAAAGCGGCTAAATCTCACACGGCCGCTTTGGCTGTAGATGATCTCGTTATGACCGAAGCTTTGCAGGAGGCGGGAGTAATTCGAGCCGAAAATCTTAGAGATCTTTTTGAGTGGAGTATGGTCTTCTCAGAAATTCTATTGCCCATTAATAACCGGGCTTTAGTTGTTACAAATGCAGGGGGCCCAGCCGTCATGGCAACGGACGAAATTGCCACAAAACGCCACTTGAAATTTTTTGAAATAAATAAAAAACTTGAAGCGCAATTAAAGAATAGTTTTGGTGAAAAAATAGAGATTAATAACCCTTTAGATTTACTTGGAGATGCAACCAGTAAAGAGTTCGAGGTTTTTTTTGACACCCTAACTGAGACTAAAGAGCCGAAACCAGATGTTAAGATTCTTTTATTAACTCCACAGGCGAGTACTGACATAGACAAGATTGCCAGAAAAATAGTTGAATATAAAGACAATAAAACTGTAGTAGTTTTTATCGGGGGTAAAAATTTTGACTTGGCATCTCAAATCTTAGCTGAGGCAAAAATACCAAATTATTTATATCCTGAAAGTGCAGTTAGCGCGCTTGATCAATTAGCTCGCTATGCTGATTATAAGAAATTAAAACCAATTCATCAAAACTATACACAAGGAAGTAGGGTAGTCGCTGAAAAAATAGTTAAAAAAGATGGTTTTTTAACTGACACCGATTTGGCCATGTTACTTGCTGCGTATCATATTCCGATGGCGGATTCTAGACTGGTTCAGACAATTGAGGAGGCACAGGAGGCGGCTCATAGAATTGGTTATCCAATTGTTTTGAAAGTTGCATCACCAGATATTTTACATAAAACTGAGGGGAGAGTTGTTAAGTTAGGGATAGATAGCGACGAAGAACTCGAAGCTGGTTATGAAGAAGTCTTGTCAAATGCCAAAAAGAATTTTCCAGAAGCACAGATTATGGGGGTTACGGTCTATAGAATGGTTCGGTCATCGATTGAATTTGCGCTTGGGGCAAAAAGAGATCCGATTTTTGGTCCAATTATTATGTTTGGTTTAGGTGGGATATATATCGAAGTTTTTAATGATTTTCGTATTCGCTTAGCTCCTGTCAGTATCGAAGAGGCACATGAAATGATAAAAAAGATAAAATCATATGAATTACTGACAGGTTACAGAAATACTCAGAAATTTGACCTTGAGTCGATTGCCACGGCCATATCAGGACTTTCGTCTTTAATGCTAGATTTTCCTGAGATCAAGGAAGTTGATATTAATCCTATCCGTTTAGCAAAAAAGAATGGAGGAATTCTGGCTTTAGATGCTAAGGTTATTTTTGATTCAGGTAAAAAAATAGGGTAGAATAGATAAACGGAGGGGAGATTTGACTGCAAAAAAAGAATTATTAACTGGAAATGATGTTGTCCTAAAGGCGGCTCTTTTGGCGGGTGCAAATTACTTTGCTGGATATCCAATTACCCCTTCAACCGAGATTATGAATGGCTGGGCTAAGCTTGCTGCTTCTGATCGATCTCTCGAATTTCTCCAAACTGAAGATGAAATCTCGGCCGGTATGGCGACGATCGGTGGATTGTTGGCGGGCAAAAAAGCCTGGACAGTTACAGCTGGGGTTGGCCATATATTGATGCAAGACCCAATGGTTTTGGCTGAGACACTCTCATTGCCTTTTGTGATGTATGTCGGGCAACGTGGCGGCCCGTCTACTGGAACTGTTATCTATTCGCAACAAGAGCTGAACCTGGCCCGTTATGGAGGGAATAGCGAGGGCTTGAGAGTCGTGTATGCCCCGAGTAATATTCAAGAACTCTTTGTAATAACTCAAAAAGCTTTTTATACCGCTTGGCGCTATCAATTGCCAACAATTATTTTAGGTGATGGGTATTTAACCAAAACCTTAAGTCCGGTCGATGTCAGCAAAGTATTACCTCAAGAAAAAGCTAAACCGTATTTTCTAAAAGATGAAATAAAACATTTAAGAAACTGTTTCTCAAGAGAAGAAGAATTGGCTGAACATTTGAATATTCTCTTTGCTAAGTATGCCGCTGCTAGCCGACAAATAGTCGAATCAGAATCATACAAAATTAACTGTATGATTCTGATTCGACTATTTGTCGGCTAGCAGCGGCATACTT
>CAZQGP010000111.1:0-2865 GCA_964593075.1 uncultured Candidatus Saccharibacteria bacterium | reverse complement strand
GTCTTATCACCATTCATAGTAACTAAACAGGCACCAGATCCCGTGCAATCTCCACTCCAACCAACAAATGTAGATCCTTCTGCAGGCGTTACCATCAATGAAACTTCGGTACCAGGCGCGAATTCTGCTGATGAGTCTCCTGCGTCTGTATTAATGCCAGCTGGGCCGCTTGTCACATTGCCTTCTCCTGTACCAGTCGTTTCTACAGTTAAAGTCGGGAGGCTCCATTCTCCGAGAACAAAAGTTCCATACACTTGATTGTCGAATGCGTTGGCCGTCCAGTCACAGCTAAGGGGTGGCGGCTCCATTGGGTCAATCTCGCCTGAGGTACAATTGCCTCCACTAAATCCAGCAAAATATGATCCTGCTACCGGATCCGCTGTTAAAGTAACCGTAGTTCCCTCAAGAAATTTTGCAGCGGGAGAAAATTCATCCAAATTTATACCTTCAGGATCACTGGTGATATTCCCGTTTCCTCCAGATATCTGGTATTTACCGACTGTTAAAGACGGACCATTCACAGAAAATGTTGCATATATATCTTGAGTGTCGGCGGCTACAGTGATAACACAAGGATTTTCCCACCCAGAACAGCCCCCTGCCCAACCACTAAATGCTGTTTCAGCATCATCAGGGGTGGCCGTGAATGTAACTGAGCTCCCAACCTCAAAATCGAAAGAGGGTGTACCTCCTGCCAAATCTATGCCCTCAGGACTGCTCGTAACATTGCCAGTTTCCAGGCTTCCAGCATTATAAGCAGCTGTCAGTGTTTTCGTTACCCCAAAATGAACTGACACATCTAGATTTCCAACTGCATCCAAAATACAGACATCTGAAATCTCTGAAGCGCAAGCTCCTCCCCAGCTAATAAATGAATACCCAGAACCTGGATTTGCGGTTAGGGTTATCGTCTCTAGACCAAGTTGAGTATAATATAAACCTTGCCCTATCATGTTTTCACCAACTTTGGTGGGAATATCACTCGTAACCGTTCCAAAACCAGGGCCCCCAGTTTCAGTCACAGTTATATATTCATCACCTAACTCTGCCGCAGCATTCTTTAACACTAGAAATGGGCTAAAGGCTTGGATAACTAAAAAGAAGACCATAAATAAAGCCATCCTCTTTGAAATCATTTTTTTGTGGGTTTTTAAATAACTGACATTCACGGTATGATATGCAACTGTATTTCTATCCCTTTGATTATGTATTCCATCAAAACTCATAAAACCCTCCTTTTTTTGTTTTATCTAGCTATCGCAGCAAAAATCTTTTGTGCTGGACTAACAATTTGTAATAATAAAAATAGGAGCATGAATACTGCTCCACTGACTGCTAATTTCTTAATATATACTTTTCTATTCTTTTGAATTTTAGGGACACTAACCGGAACAAATGATCTAAGAGTGGTGTCTATTATTGTCTGGCCAACTATTTCTTTGTTTATGTTTTTTGTATGCAATCTAATTGTGTCCACATGCATAAATAAATTATTACATAACAGATATTCGAAGTCAACATAAATTTTTTGTTAGTCAAATATTGACTGTGACTCAATAATTATTTGTTAACTCTTAAGTCGCGTCGTACAATATTATTACCGATAAATAATCAAGTTAAATATATGAATATTGAAGAATTGATAGATGAATTTCTTGAGTACTGCGAAATTGAGCGTGGCCATAGCGAGCTAACGATACGTAACTATGCGCATTATTTGAATCGCTTTTTGGAATTTATTCAAACCGATAAACACAAAGATAGTCCCAAACCGAGCGATATAAACCTAGAATTAGTCAGAAAATATCGTCTTTACCTCAATCGACTAGATTCAGGAAACGGGGAAACATTAAAAAAAATTACACAAAATTATCACGTTATTGCTCTTAGAGCTTTTCTTAAATATCTTTCTAAGAAAGACGTCTTAACTTTGGCCGCTGAGAAAATCGAACTTATCGATGCTAGTCGCAAATCTTTTACATTTCTTGAAATTACAGAAATTGAAAAACTGTTACGAGCCCCGGGAGAACAATCAAATGCAAATCCCCTTATCACATTTAGAGATACTGCAATACTTGAAACTCTGTTTTCAACTGGTTTGAGAGTCAGTGAACTTGTGAATCTTAACCGAAAACAGATCAACCTGACACGTGGTGAGTTTATGGTTCGAGGAAAGGGAGACAAAGAAAGATTAGTCTTCCTCTCTAATACTGCGAAAAAAGCTATTTCCGATTATCTAAAAGTACGCAAAGATGCGTTTGACTCACTTTTTGTGCATTACGGTGGAACAAACGACGACTATGATGACGGAAAATATATGAGGTTAACGGCTAGAAGCGTTCAGCGAATGATAAAAAAATATTCCAAACAAGCTGGAATTACAAAAAATGTCACCCCGCATGTTATGAGACATTCGTTTGCAACTGATTTATTAATTAACGGTGCTGATATTCGGTCGGTTCAGGAAATGCTTGGCCACTCCTCAATTACCACAACACAAATTTACACTCACGTCACAGATAAACAACTTCGAGAAGTTCATCAGGCTTTCCATGGGATTAGGAAATAATTAATATTATATATATAATAATTTCTCTATGCTTTACATGATTATTTGAAAAAATGCCAGACGTGTTCGTTTGTGTTCAAATATAACAATTTAGCCTCATTGTAGGTAAGGTTTATTCAACACCTATTTTACACAACGAGAGTTAGCGCCATAATCGACTGTAGTACACCCGCCGTTTGCATTGTACCAAAAATGCCTTATAACAAACCAACCGGTTCCACAAGTATCCGACGACCAATACACTCCAGCAGCAACATTAAAAGGAGCTCCATAAGAATTTCTGGTATAGTAAATAT
>CAZQGP010000110.1:0-6924 GCA_964593075.1 uncultured Candidatus Saccharibacteria bacterium | reverse complement strand
AATTAAGAAATGTTTGTAGTCATAATTTGATAAGAAAAGATATATTTGATGACGATCAAAATTATAGAAGTTTATACGAACAAACTATCTATGCAATTTTTTATGTAATTGAGAAAGAGTGGCTATGAAAAATATATATTATTGGATTTGTTCTTATCCGTTAGAAAAAGGTTCTGTCGTGAACCCTGGGAATTGGGGACGGATACTTGACTTTTATATTTACCCTGACGCGTCAGCCAACTATCTTAAGGAGAAAATATTTGAAGAAGTTAGACGAGAAAATTATTCAGCTAAACCGAGTAGATTGAAATCTATTTTTTTATGTGAAACACTTGAAGAAATACGAAAATTTAAAATGGAAAATAATCGCAATCTAGATCTGATTTATAAAGTTAAGTTAGTTATGAATGCACCAATTTTTAGAACAAATTATCAATTGATGAATATTCCAAACGGAACAGTTATCTCAAAAATAGAAGCATTTGCACAAAAATACTGGAGTGAAGAGCCTTACCAAAATATTGAAATTCTAGTTGAGGCAAAAATAGAGATATTAGAAAGGGTTGCGACATGAAATATACAGAATCAGATTTAGAATTAGCAACCCTTGAGTGGTTTGAAGAAATTGGCTATCAAGTGATAGGTGGACCGGACATTGATCCACAAAGTGAAAATCCAGAGAGAAAAACTTTTACTGATGTAATTTTAGATGACAGATTACGGGCGGCAATCGCAAAGATTAACTCCCAAATTCCTCATGAGGCGCAAGAAGAAGCTTTTAAGAAAGTAAAGAATGCTGGACACATATCTTCACATCTAATTACGAATAATAAGAATTTTCATGAATATCTTCGCAGTGGTGTCGATGTCGAGTATCGCAGGCCTGACGGCTCAATAGCAGGCGATAAGGTCTGGTTATTGGATGCTGATAACATCGAAAACAATGATTTTCTAGCCGTAAACCAGTTCACAGTAGTAGAGAATAAAGACAGACGGCCCGATGTCGTTATCTTTATTAACGGCTTACCGATTGCTCTTTTCGAACTCAAGAATATGGCAGATGAGAATGTTGGTATCCGTGACGCATTTCACCAAATACTGACCTACAAAAACGATATATCAACGTTTTTTACATATAATCAGCTGGTAGTTATTAGTGATGGCGGTGATGCTAGAGTTGGTACGATTACTTCAGATATGGACAGATTTATGCGCTGGAAAACTGTAGATGGAGACGAACTAGCCTCAACCATGGTTCCGAGATTAGAAGTTCTTATTCGGGGTATCTTTGATAAGAAAAGACTGATTGATCTAATCACAAACTTTATAGTTTTTGAAGCTGACAAGGATAATCTATATAAAAAACTGGCTGCTTATCATCAATATCATGCTACAAATAAGGCAATCACTAAAACCTTAGAAGCTTCTAGGCTGGATGGTGATAGACGGGCTGGGGTAGTTTGGCATACCCAAGGATCAGGTAAGAGTTTAACAATGGTTTTTTATACTGGTAAACTTGTAAAAGCACTGGATAATCCGACGGTTGTTGTTATTACAGACAGAAATGATCTTGATGATCAGCTGTTTGGTACATTTGATAACTGTAAGGACCTTCTTCGACAAAAACCTAGGCAAGCTAAGGATCGAAAAGGACTGAAGGATTTACTGAAAGTAGCTTCTGGCGGTATCGTATTTACTACTGTCCAAAAGTTTTCTTCAGAAGAAAGTGCTGGTACTAAACTGTTGTCTGATCGTCGAAACATTATCGTTATTGCAGACGAAGCCCATCGTAGTCAATATGACTTTATTGATGGCTTTGCTCGTAATATGCACGATGCTCTTCCAAACGCTTCTTTTATCGGATTTACGGGTACTCCAATTGAAGCAGCTGACCGCAACACGAGAGCTGTTTTTGGTGAATATGTCGACACTTATGATATCACTCAGGCCGTAGAAGATGGGGCGACAGTACCAATTTATTATGAGGCAAGGTTGGCTAAGATTGAGCTACTAGCCTCAGAGAGACCAAAAATAGACTCAAATTTTGAGGAACTTACCGAAGGCGAAGAAATTGAAGTAAAGGAAAAGCTAAAAAGCAAATGGGCTAGACTAGAGGCGATGATAGGTTCAGAAAAACGAATTCGTCTTGTAGCCAAAGACATTATTGATCACTTTGAAAACCGTCTAGCAGTTATCAATGGCAAGGGGATGATTGTGGTCATGAGTCGTCGGATTGCCTCTGATCTTTATGCTGAGATTATTAAATTACGCCCACAATGGCAGAATGAAGATGAGAAAAAGGGATTTCTAAAAGTAGTCATAACTGGCTCTGCTTCTGACCCACAGAATTTCCAACCTCATATCCGCAACAAGCAAGGTCGGGAGGCGATGGCAAACAGGATGCGTGACTCAAAGGACGAACTAAAGTTGGTTATTGTGCGGGATATGTGGCTAACAGGCTTTGATGTACCGAGTTTGCACACCATGTATGTTGATAAACCGATGAAGGGTCACGGTCTGATGCAAGCAATCGCTAGGGTTAATCGAAAGTACAAAGATAAACAAGGCGGGCTAATTGTGGATTATCTTGGACTTGCACCTCAGTTAAAGGAAGCTTTGTCTGAGTACACAGAAACTGATAGATCTGAAACCCTTATCCCACAGGACCAAGCAGTCTCAATTATGCTAGAGAAATACGAAATAGTAAAAGGCATTTTACACAAATATGATTATATCGAATATTTTACGACCAAGGCGTCTCGTAGAACTCAAATAATTGTCGAGATGGTAAACTTTATCCTCGAACAAGAAGACGGTAAAAAACGGTATCGGAAAGCCGTTACGGAGCTATCTCAGGCTTTCTCTCTATCAGTCCCGAATCTTCGAGCGATTCAAATTCGTGACGAGGTGGGATTATTCCAAGAGATTAAAGCTGTTATTTCCAAAGAACTATCTGATGAGAATGAGATGTCAATTGATGATTATGACGCGGCAATTAATCAGATTGTTTCTAATGCGGTTAGTTCTACAGAAGTTATCGATATCTTTAAGGCCGCTGGGCTTGATCATCCCGACGTTTCTATTCTTTCTGATGAATTTTTAGAAGAGATTAAAGGTTTAAAGTATAAAAATGTAGCGTTGGAGATAATTAAAAAACTTTTGAATGATAAAATTCGCTCTATTTCCAGAAGAAATGTTATTAAAGCGAGGTCCTTTGCTGATCTTTTAGAAAAAACTATTAAAAAATATCAAAACCAAACTGTTGAGGCAGCACAAATCATCTCTGAATTAATTGATTTAGCAAAGGAAATCCAAGGTGAAGTGGCTCGAGGGCACGCAAAAGGCCTTACAGATGATGAGCTTGCTTTCTATGATGCTCTGGCTGAAAATGACAGCGCCGTAAAGGAATTAGGTGACGATACCCTAAAGGTTATCTCCAAAGAACTAGTGACGATGCTCAGAAAAAACACGACAATCGACTGGACTCTTAAAGAAAATGTGCGCGCTAGAATCAGAGTTTATGTAAAGAGACTGTTACGAGAATACAAATATCCACCTGATAAGCAAGAAAACGCGACCCAGCTAGTTTTAAAGCAAGCAGAGACTCTATGTATTGATTGGACGGGGGCGGTAAAATAAGATAATAAAGAAACTAGATTAATATAATATAATTTAAGAATAATAAATTAAAGGAGAAACATGCAAAAGTATAGTGTAAATCAATATTCTGTAAGCAACATCTTAAACTGGGTTCAGTCAAAGGAGATTGCAATTCCTGAAATCCAAAGACCCTTTGTGTGGGACTCCTCAAAAGTACGTGATTTAATGGATTCGCTTTACCAAGGTTTTCCAATTGGATACATCATCGTTTGGCGTAATCCAAATGTAAGATTAAAAAATGGAACGTCCGCTGAAGGTAAAAAAGTTCTGATAGACGGGCAACAACGCGTGGCTGCTCTTTGTGCCGCTATCTTGGGACAAAAGGTGGTAAACAAAGAATATAAAGAAGTTAATATTAATATCGCCTTCAATCCAATAAAAGAAGAGTTTGCAACACAAACACCCGCAATCCTTAAAGACTCAGAATGGATAGCGAATATTTCAGAATATTTGGCAATAGAGGGAGGGAAAATTAGCTTTATTACAGAATATTGCAAAATCAACAAGATTGAAGATAGGGATGACATTGAAGTTCGAATCGAAAGATTAGCTTCAATCAAAGATAGATCCGTGGGATTTATTGAATTGGAACATGATTTAGAGATAGATACTGTAACTGAAATATTTATTAGAATTAATTCAAAGGGGGTCGTGCTTTCACAAGCCGATTTTGCGATGTCCAAAATTGCATCTAATGAGGAGATTGGAGCAAATTTAAGAAAATTGATTGACTACTTTTGTCATCTTGCTAGATTCCCAGAGTATTACAAAGAAATTAGTGAAAACGACCTAACTTTCGGCAAATCAGGTTACTTAGAAAAGATTTCTTGGCTTAAAAACATAAATGATGATTTGTATGATCCAAACTACACGGATGTATTAAGGGTTGCCTTCACTAAAAAATTTGGTCGTGGCAAAATGGCTGATTTGGTTAGCTTGCTTTCCGGGCGTGATTTTGAAACACGAACTTTTGAAGAACCGATAGCTAGAAAATCATATAAACAACTTGAGGAGGGCGTGCTTGAATTTGTAAATGAAACAAATTTTAAACGATTTGTAATGATAATTAAATCAGCTGGATTTGTTTCTCCGGCGTTAATTAGTTCACAAAACGCGGTTGACTTTGCTTATATCGTTTATTTGAAGTTAATGGAAAAAGCAGCAAAAAATGATGGTTCAAATAAATTAATCGATAGGCTGGTCAGAAGATGGTTTGTGATGTCTGTATTAACCGGCCGTTACTCAGCTTCACCTGAGTCTCAATTCGATTTTGATATCAGAAATATCAATAAGCAGGGTGTCCAAAAATATCTCGAAGAAATCGAAGAGACAGAACTTTCAGATATATTTTGGAACGCAAGACTCGTTGGAGAACTTGATAAGTCTATTATTACGAGTCCTTACTTAAGTGTATTCTTTGCAGCTCAGGTTTACAGAAACGATAAAGGGTTCCTGTCTAATACTGTTGCTGTAAGAGATATGATTCAACAAAGAGGTGACATTCACCACTTATTCCCGAAGGACTATTTAAGGAAGAAATTCGATTCTAGGAATGATTATAATCAAATTGCAAACTTTGTTTACGCCCAAACCGAAGTTAATATTAGAATTGGTAACAAGGCTCCAAAGGATTATTTCAAGGATGTACTAGCTCAATGTAATGGAGGGAAAATTACTTATGGGACTATCCAGGATATGGCAGAACTAAAAAAGAATCTTAAGGCACATTGTGTTCCAGAATCAGTCACAGGGATGACTATAGATGACTATTCAAAATTTCTGGAAGAAAGACGTAAATTAATGGCTGATAAGATTAAAAAATATTATAAAGCCTTATAATGTCTAAATCACTTTGTGTTAAATGTAGCGATCAAAAGGCGGAGAATAAGTGGCTTCCACGGTCGATTGGAGAATGGCGGGAAGTAGTATTGGCTAGGGTTTGTGAATTCAAATGTGATGATTCAGACCCTAAATACTCAATCTTTTCTAACATCGCTTATAACCTTCAGTATCTGGAATATATTAATAAATGTTTTGAGGAACAATACTTAACCTCAGTCCTTCGTGCCCAGAATGTAAAAACATTCACCCTAACCACTTCCCAGATAATAGAATGTTTACTTTATATGAAACTTCTTGAGATGAAAGTCGATAAAAATGATATTTGGGAATTCTCTCGAGCTATTCGAGTGGCAGAGCAGAAGAATGCCTATGCTCTTGGCCCCATGTTTTATCGTAACGAATTAAGACGAATTAAAGATCTTCGCAATAAGGTCCATCTGCAATCCTCTGAAGGTATCGCTGAAGCCGATTATGCTATTTTTGAAAGCATTGATGTCTTAAATGAAGTTAAAAACATACTTTTTAGCTTCATGCAAAAATGTTTATCCTTGCCAACTGATAAAATGAATGAAATATTTTACTTTTTATTACCAACGAAAGAGTTTATTCATTCGAGGGCTAAATAATGTCAGAAGACAATAAAATATTATTCCAAAAGTTTACAGAGCTATACACAGAGGAAGGGGCTACACTCTACGATTTCAATAAAGGCTCTAATGGTTTTACTGATGTTCATGAAATTCTTTCAAATAGAGGGCAAAGCAAGGATAAGTTTAAACAAGATGAACTGAGAGTGATTGAAAAGCACTTCCACAACCTAATGCGGTATCGTTGTAAGGATTCCAATATTGTCACACAATGGCTGAATGAGAATGCGTCTACTTTGCCAAAAATTACCAATAATTTAGTGAATGACCCGAAGGTGCAGTGGTATGCAGTCGATGGTATGTATGGAGGTTATGCATATATACTGGTTGACCGCAAGGGAAAACCAACATTAATTACGGACAGTTGGATTAGGATTGTTGGCGGTTCTGGCCAACAACACGAAATAACACAAAATAAGATTCAGCTAGTAGCGAAGGGTTTTGTATGACAATAAGTAAATCTGATTACATTACATATCTAAAGCATCCAGCTTGGCTATGGCTGAAAAAGAATGACAAGAAAAAGCTTCCCCCTATAGATGATGATACTCAGGCCCTTTTTGATGCTGGCTTCCTCTTTGAATCCTATGCTGAACAACTCTTTCCTGATGGAGTAAAACTTGGTTGGGATGGCTATAAAGAATACTTGGAGCTAACGATAAAAACAAACCAAGCTATTATGGCTGGTTCTAAGATAATCTTCCAAGCTAAGTTTGAAACTAATGAAACTGTTTGTGTCTGTGATGTTATTGAGTTTATGAATAATAAGACGGTC
>CAZQGP010000109.1:0-9850 GCA_964593075.1 uncultured Candidatus Saccharibacteria bacterium | reverse complement strand
TGGTTGGATAATAATTGGAATAATAGCATATCTTATATATTTTTCAGTTCAATTAATATACAACAACATCCGAAATTGGACGGTTATTGAACTTTTTTTCCAGAAGGCTAAGATAAAAGAAAAATTTGATTTTTGGCATTTTGCTGTTAGAACTATAATTCACATAGCCGTTATCATCAGCTATTTGATTTTTTTAGTCTTAGTGATATATGTTCTTTACAAGAGTTCGGCAATATATTCATTGAGATTGATATCAAGTGAGTCAAGCAATGTCAATTTAATTAATCTTTTATTAAACGGCTTTGCTGTCTTTCTTGTTTGGTTGTTGTTTTTTTCATTTTTTGCCTTCCTCTTCTATTTATTAAATAGGTTGATGGTCATCGAAGAATTTGAGGAAGAACATGGCGCCATCGGTTAACTATATTTAATAATTTTTTCAGCCCACCCTTGAAAAACCACTAAAACTATTTTAAGCTTTCATAGAATCATTTTTTTGTTCCAAAATATTCATCAACTCTCATTATGTTAAAATATTTAATAAATAATCTAATCAAATTTAGAAAAATAGTGCTTATCCTCACTATTTGTTTCATTCTTGTCTTGCTAATGAATATTTTTTCAATGAAGAAAGAAACTAAGCTTAGTACTTCAAAAACAAAAAAATCTAATATTAATAATCTTATTAAAGAAAATGCTATAAAATATCAACCAAAATTTGATTGGATAAAAAACAATACTTTCGATATGACTCTGACTGCCGAATCGGCTATTGTTATCGACCAGGAAACGGGGCAGGTTATTTATAACAAAGAAGTTCACAAACAACTACCACCCGCCAGTATTACTAAGGTTTTAACTTTAATCACTGTTTTGGAAAATATTAAAACAGACAAATTATGTACTGTTTCTCAGCAAGCGGCAGATACGCAGCCAAACAAAATTGTCATGAAAGCAGGCGAGAAGATGAAAGTAGACGATTTACTTTATGGCCTCATGATGATATCAGCCAATGATGCTGCCGAAGTTTTAGCCGAATGCTATGATGGGGGTAGAGATAAATTTATCGCTAAGATGAACGAAAAAATACGTCTTTTAGGCCTTAGCGACAGCGTTTTTAAAGACCCAAATGGGCTGAATGATGTAGACCAAGTATCAAGTGCATATGATATTGGAACCGTAACTCGCTATGGTTTACTCACTCAGCCTAAATTATTAGAATATATGGGACGCAAAGATGATTATAGCGTATTTCCTAGTGATCAAAATGAGTCCCACTATTGGTACCAAATAAGCAATTTGTTGTCTAGCTACGTCGGAATGGAAGGAGCCAAAACGGGCTATACTCATATCGCGAAAAATACTTATATCGGAATAGCTAGCCGAGATGGTCAGCGTATTATCATTGTTTATTTTGCAGCCCAAACAACAACGAGCGATGCGACGGCCTTACTCGATTATGGTTTTTCTGTTAAACCAAAGATATAATTGCTAGATTATTTGTTGTACAATTGTTTTTGGAGGGTATTGAATGTTTCTGTATCTCGTTTTAGGTATTATCATTTTATTACTTGTTATTTTATTATTTGTAATATTTTTTTTAATTTATAAATCAAAAAAAGAAAAGAGGGAATTAAAATCTCTTCGAGATCTAAACTCAACCTTAACGGCTAGTGGAAGTAAGGAGAATGCTCTTCTTTTAGGAATTGCCGATGGCGTATATATGGTTGATAATGAAAGAAACTTAACAATGTTTAACCCGCCCGCAGAAGAAATGACGGGATGGACCCGGGAAGAAGCTGTCGGTTTGAAGTGCTGGACAGTAATGAATCTTAAGAATGAGCAGGACGAAAGTATTTGTCAAAACGATTGTCCGGTAAAAAAGGTCTGGAATAAGGGAGAAAACATTATCCGTGACGACACTTGTTTTATCAGACATCGGGGTTCAAAAAGTGTTCAGGTTTCTAGCTCATATGCACCAATTAGGGATAGCAATGGAGACAACAGGGGAGCTATTTGTGTTTTTCGGGACATTACTGAAAAGAAAGAGGTGGAGAGACAGAGAAACGAATTTATTTCAACGGCCTCCCACGAACTAAGAACGCCGATTACGGCACTTGAGGGATATATTTCTTTAGCAGAAAATGATAATATTTGTCAGATCGACGATAAAGCACAGGAATTTCTTGAAAAAGCACATCAAACAGCCCTGGGCATGTCTGAACTAGTAAAAAATTTGTTAACTATTACTAAAATAGAAGATGCTAAAATACAGATAACAATAACCGATTTTAGTATACATGACTTAGCCAGAGAAACAGTCGAGGCTCTGCAACCCTCGGCAATAGGGAAGAATTTATATTTAAAATTAAATGAAGTTGATAACCAAGAAGTAAAAGGTGAAAAAGCCATAGGACGTTCCCTTAATGTCAGGGCAGATAAAGAAAAAATCAGAGAAGTTCTGTATAATTTGATTGAAAATGGTATAAAATATACCACAGTAGGAGGGACAAGCATCTCAATTACCTATGACAAAGATTTTGCAACCGTTTCTGTTTCAGATACGGGGATGGGAATTCCTTCAGATGGTCAGCAACATATTTTTGAAAAATTTTATCGAGTCGACAATACAGCAACGCGAGAAACCGGGGGGACAGGACTCGGACTTTTTATCACCAGATCGCTGGTTGAAATGTCTGGTGGCAGGATTTGGATCGAAAGTCAAGTCGGTAAGGGTTCAAAATTTTACTTTACTTTACCTAGAAGTATTGACTAGAGTACAAACAAATGTGTATTATAAATATAATAGAAAAGGGATAAAAGAAATGGCAAAATTATTACTCGTAGAAGATGACATGGCATTGCGCGATATCTACTCAACGCGTTTTATGGCAGAAGGATATGAAGTAGTCTCGGCCTCAGACGGGGAACAAGCTTTGACAGTAGCAGTCAGGGAAAAACCAGATTTAATACTGCTAGACATTATGATGCCGAAAATAAGCGGTTTTGATGTGCTAGATATTTTACGAACAACTCCAGAGACAAAAGATTGCAAAATTGTTATTATGACCGCCTTATCGCAACCAGCAGATGTTGAGAAGGGGAAAATGCTTGGAGCCGATGAATATTTAGTTAAATCACAGGTAACCTTAACTGATGTTGTTGAGAAAATAAACACTGTTTTAAATAAATAGTTTTACAATTACTCTTAAACTCGCAGTTAGTTCTGCGGGTTTTTGTTTACGAATAAACAGAAAATCGATATAATTGATTAAAAGAAAGGGTTTATGTCAAAAATAGAAATTATTACTCTTATCGATAACATTGATAAAAAGATTACTTTTGAGGGCTGGGTTGACAGCATTCGAGATCATGGTAATCTTGTATTTTTAGATATTAGAGATCGTTCAGGCATCGTTCAAGTTGTCGTTTTTAAAAAGGATCTAATAAAAATTGCTTCCAGCTTAAATCCCGAGGATTTAATCACTATTTCTGGAAATGTTCAAACAAGGCCCACAAAACTAGTTAATTCAGAGATAAAAACCGGAAAAATAGAAATTGCCTGTGATTCAATTGATATAATCTCAAAATCTAAACAATTGCCGTTTGAAATAAATCAAAGCACTGAAGATATTTCAGAACTTATACGATTAAAATATCGTTATTTGGATTTAAGAAGTGGAAGGATGAAAAATAATCTATTTATTCGACATAGAGTTTTTCAATTTTTACGAGATTATTTAAATAAAGAAGGCTTCTGGGAAGTAGAGACCCCAAATTTAACAAAAGGCACGCCTGAAGGAGCGAGAGAATATGTTGTGCCGTCTCGTTTGCAAGAAGGAAAATTCTATGTACTGCCGCAGTCTCCACAGCAGTATAAACAACTTTTGATGGTCGCAGATGTAGAAAAGTATTATCAAATTGCCAGATGTTTCCGAGACGAAGACCAAAGAGGTGACAGACAACCAGAATTCACTCAGCTTGATTTAGAAATGTCATTCGTTGAACAAGAAGAAATATTGAACCTGTTAGAAATAATGGTAATAACTATGATAAAAACTATCTTTCCAGAAAAAAAGATATCAGCGACTCCATTCCCTAGAATCACGTATCAAGAGTCAATGAAAAAATACAAGTCAGACAAACCAGATCTTAGGCAAGACAACAAAGACAAAAATGAATTATCGTTCTGTTGGATAGTTGATTTTCCAATGTTTGAAAACAGTACACTTGAAAACAAAACCGTTGCCGTACATCATCCTTTTACAAGACCAAAAGATGAGGATATTAAGTTAATTGATAAAAGCCCCCTCGACGTTCGAGCTAATGCGTATGATCTAGTTCTTAACGGAACAGAGCTTGGTAGTGGCAGTTTAAGAATTCATGAAAGAGAATTACAACAAAAGATTTTTGAAATCTTAGGATTAGAAGAAGAAGAAACAAAGATTCGTTTTGGTCACATGCTCGAAGCGTTTGAATTTTCACCTCCACCTCACGGAGGCTTTGCTTTCGGGTTGGATCGATTGTTATCAGTAGTACTAAATCAAAAAAGTATTCGAGAGGTTATTGCTTTTCCTAAAACGGGCGACGCCAAAGACCCCTTGATGGGTTCCCCGGAACTAGTCAATGAAAAAGTACTTAGAGAAGTTCATATCAAATTAAGAAAAACTGACTAATGAAATGTACAATGTAGAACTTGAGAAGTTCGAGGGACCACTTGACTTGCTTCTAAAATTAATTGAAGACAATAAACTTGATATAACTCATATTTCTCTTTCCAAAATCACTAATTCTTATCTTTCTGAAATTGAAAAAATACAATGTTCTAGCGAAGAGATGGCAGAATTTGTTGTTATTGCTGCTAGATTGCTCTATATTAAATCAAAAGAGCTCTTACCTAACACTGAAACAATTGAAGACGAAGAAGAGATTGCCGACCTGGAAGAATCTCTTATTGAGTATCAAAAATATAAAATAGCAGCCAAAAGATTCGAAGAGATATTAGAAAATAACAAGAGATCATATCGCAGGCAAGCCATCACGGAAAAAATAATTCTTTTCTCACCACCTAAGGATATTGATCAACAAAAACTTTTTGACATACTTAACGATGTTCTAGCTCGGAATGAGGTAAAGCCCGAAGGAAAAACAATTATACCTCAAAAATTTACTTTGGAAGAAAAACGAAATGAGATTAGTAGAAAAATCAAGAAAGGCAAAATATCTTTTATCGAGCTTATCAAAGACTCCCAGACTAAAACTGAAGTTATTGTGACTTTTTTAGCAGTCTTAGAAATGATCAAACAAAAAGAAGTAACAGTCGAACAAAATAAGAATTTTGCAGATTTTATGCTTTCTCGTGTAAAATAAGATTATGATAAAAAATATTAAAAACATTATTGAAAGTATTTTATTCGTTGCTGATAAGCCGATTAATATTAAGGAACTTGCTAATATTGCTGGCTTTATGGTTTCTGAAGTACAGAACGTTTTAAATGAACTGGAAAACGAATACACTAATCGCGGCATTAGACTTATTCGAAAGGGAGAATATTTTTCAGTTGTTTCTGCGCCTGAAAGCGCTGAACAAGTTAGCAAATATTTAAATGAGGAGCTTAGACATGACCTTTCACGAGCCGCCTTAGAAACTTTAGCCATCATAACCTATAAACAACCATTGACTAGGGTGGAAATTGAGGAGATTAGGGGAGTAAATTCTGATCAAATGCTTAGAAACCTACTTATGCGTGGGTTGATTTGTGATGTTGGGCGTAAAGAAACGGTCGGCAGACCAATTTTATATGGTACAACCATGGAATTTATTCAATATTTTGGCTTTTTAAAAGAAGAGGACCTGCCTGAATTAGAAGAATTAAGGCTTTTCAAAGAAGGCGATGAGATTAGCTAAATATCTTGCAAGCTGTGGGATTGGCTCAAGGCGATTATGCGAAACCTTGATTATGCAAGGATTAATAAAGATTAATAACGAAATTGTCACTAAGCCCGCCATTAACATAAATCCAAGCATTGATAGGGTATATTTTAAAGACCTACTTATGAAACCAAAGGAGCTGGTATATTATCTTTTATACAAACCTACAGGTTATACGGCAACTAGAAAGGACCACTACGCAGAAAGGCTTGTCACTGAGCTTGTCCCCAATGACCCCCCTGTTTGGCCAGTTGGTCGATTAGATGTAGATACTTCGGGCTTAATAATTATGACTAATGATGGAGACCTAACTCAACTTATGACTCATCCAAAACATCAAAAAGAAAAAGAATATATACTTAAAACTAATGTAGGGCTGTCCCTTGAAGAAGTCGAAAGTATTAAGAACGGGACAAAATTAGAAGACGGTTTAATTAAGCCTGATATTTTTGAAAAGTTAGACGATAGAAAATACAGAATAGTACTTCATGAAGGAAAAAAAAGAATTATTCGCCGTATTATTGCGCATTATCACAAAAGGATTTTATTATTAGAAAGAATTAGAATAGAAGAATTCAGAATTGACAATCTCCACGTTGGGCAATACCGAATCTTATCTAAAACTGAGATAATGAAAGTATTAAATGATATATAATTTATTATTATGTTTAGTTTTTTTTGGAAACTATTTTATGCCAAATACTTTTGTTGTTGAAAAATTTAATCAAACAACAAATGATTTACTAAAAAACTATAGAGGAGCCGAAACTTTTTCGGAGACTGTCTCAAGTAACCAAATTCCTTGGGAAATTCACATTAACCCCCACCCTGAAAAGATTAACATCGAAGAATATGTCCCACTTGCAAAATCTGCTTTGGTAGAAGACTTGAATAGTGGAGTATACATTTTGGAGAAAAACGCCAATACCCAGTTACAAATCGCCAGTTTAACAAAATTAATGACTGCGTATGTGATACTAAAAGAAACCCCACAAGAACAAATTTTTACTGTCCCGGCTCTTTCTACTCAACCAGGTGACAGTTTAACTGGTTTACTTGTGAATGAGAGGTTAACCGCGGAAGCTCTCTTAAAAGGCCTCCTTATTACCTCTGGCAGCGATTCTGCACTAACGCTTGCGATCGGATCAGCTGGTAATGAAGAAAATTTTGTTAATAAAATGAACACTTCAGCCCAGGAACTAAAACTAACTAATAGCAATTTTACAAATCCAGTTGGCTGGGATAACCAAAACAACTATTCTAGTGCAAAAGACATGGCTGTTCTTTCGCGCGTTCTTCTTGGTAATCAACTTTTCAGAAAGATTGTTTCAACAAAATATGATTCTATTCAGACTCAAGATGGACGAAATATATTATTATCAAATACAAACATATTATTAGGATCAGATGGTTATGTTGGCTTAAAAACTGGCTATACCTTCGGTGCAGGTGAATGCTTAGTTGCTTTAAATAACACTAACGGTCACGAGGTTGTCTCAGTCATTCTTGGCTCCCCTGATCGATTCGGACAGACATCGTCTCTTTTGTCATGGATTAATGGTAACTTTTTATGGTAAGATAGGACGTCAAATAAGGAAATAAAAAAATGTTACCCATAGTTGCTATCGTTGGTCGAGGAAATGTTGGAAAATCAACGCTATTTAATAGATTGATAGGAAAGAAAAAGGCAATCACCGCCGATTGGTCAGGAACCACCAGGGATCGCCTTTATGATAATTGCACTTGGAACAACAAGGACTTTATTCTAGTTGATACCGCCGGAATAGAAGAACCAGACTCAACGAACAATTTAGATCTAGATATTCAAAAGCAAATCGAAGCAGCTATCGAAGAATCCGATATGTTGGTTTTTATGGTTGATGTTAAAACTGGGATTGTTGACCAGGATTTAAAAGTGCTCCAAAAAATAAGAATTTCAAAAAAACCCTTTGTTATAGTGGCAAACAAATGCGACAACGAAAAAGAACTATCGTCTGTAAATGATTTTTATAAATTGGGCGTAAAAGAGGTTGTGGCAATATCTGCATTAGTAGGAAAGGGGACTGGCGATTTATTAGATATTATTAGCAACAATATCAAATCAACCAAGACTGCTTCTACAATACAAGCCGCGGTTAATATTATTAATGTTGCAATTGCTGGCAGACCAAATGTTGGTAAATCTTCATTATTGAACAAATTGATTGGACAAGAGAGAACTGTTGTTTCTGAAAAAGCAGGTACAACAAGAGACATAACAAATTTTATTATTGATAAAGATGACAAAAAAATTAATTTTATTGATACGGCAGGTGTTAGGAAAAGAGGAAAAGTTGGTAAAACAATTGAAGGCAAAAAACCGGGCCAAATCGAAAAATATTCGGTTATAAGATCAATGAAAGCCATATCAGAATCAGATGTTGTACTTATATTGATAGATGCTACGGAAGGGGTAACTGCACAAGATCTTCATATAGCGGGTTTTGCTCATGATGAAAAGAAAAGCATTGTTTTAATAATAAACAAATGGGATTCTGTCGAAGAAGGGGATATGCAAATTTTTTTGACTCAGATTACTAAAAGGATTAACTTCCTTCCATATGCTCCGGTTGTATTTGTCTCAGCGACAACGGGTAAAAATGTTCACAAAATCACTGATTTGATTATTGAAGTGTACAAAGCTAGATTTATTCGTATTACTACAGGAGAGTTAAATTCAAAATTGGGAGAAGATATTTTGAGAAAACCACCATCAGCGCAGAAAAATATTCTACCTAAGATAAACTACTTAACACAAGCAGGGGTCAACCCACCAACATTTATTTTTTTTACTAACCATCCAAATTTAATTCATTTTTCCTACAATCGTTACTTAGAAAATCGCATTAGAGAACATTGGGATTTTTCCGGAACCCCAATTTCTATTTCTTTTAAAAAGAAGAACGGGTAAGATTTAATTATGAAAGTTTTCGTCGGCCTAGGAAATCCAGGAGAAGATTATAATAATACTAGACATAATTTCGGCTTTTCTTTACTAGATTATTTATCAAAGAAAATCAAAGTTGAATTTGAATACAAAAAAAAATTCGATTCCAAAATCGCAGAAGCAGAACTGGCTAACCAAAAAGTCTTTTTACTTAAACCCCAGACCTTTATGAACAATTCAGGTGAGGTAATAAAAAGATTTATCAATTTTTATAAAATAGACACAAAAGACATAGTTGTTATCTATGATGATTTTGATATTGAATTAGGAACATATAGGACGTCCGGAATTGGTTCAGCAGGACATCGTGGCATGAAATCAATCATGGAAGCTTTGAAAACGAATGACATTGCTCGATACAGATTGGGTATCAATAGTCCGAACAGAGGAGTACTCGCGGCCGATGTTTTCGTACTAGATAAATTTACAGACTCAGAAATTAAACAAAAAGAATCTGTTATTAATAATGTAGCCGAAAAAATTATTGATGATCTAGGTAATAACTATAACTAAATTGTTTATAAATATTATTTTGTCATAAAAAGATAAAGAGACCAGTAAACTGACCTCTTTATCAAAGTTTCAATAAACTCCAGAAAACACTGTCTTTTGACTTAACCTGGCCCAATAATTGGCCGGCGGTTACCTGGAGAACCCTACCAACAAGCAAGTTCTTAAAGGAGGGTGTTCAAGATCTACTCATTGATAGGATACTACAGGAAACTAATTCGTGTTTCTTTAGTCGACAAGCTATTCTAGCATTTAATTATTAAATTGTCAAGTATATTTTTATTTAATGTTAGCGCAAAGTAGTAATCTCCTATTATTAGCAAAGTAGAAACTTCCTATTCTTCCTGTCAGAATTAAACCAATTAATGATAAGGAGGAAAGAATGGAGTATGTACTGATGAGTAGAAAAGAATTAGATCAAGTAA
>CAZQGP010000108.1:0-2792 GCA_964593075.1 uncultured Candidatus Saccharibacteria bacterium | reverse complement strand
CTTAGTCTCGTGGGCTCGGAGATGTGTATAAGAGACAGGTTTTAAGGGGTCTAGAAAATCGACACCGTATTCTGCTCAGATTGCTGCCGAAATAGTTGTAGAAAAGGCCAGAGAACACGGGGTTGAGAAAATCGACGTTTTTGTTAAAGGTATTGGTTCTGGACGCGACGCTGCGATTAGAGCTATGAATGCATCAGGTTTGTATATTAATTCAATAAAGGACGTAACACCGATACCTCACAATGGATGTCGTCCACCTAAACCAAGGAAAGTATAATTAAGGTAATTAGAAAATGGCACGAACACTAGAACCATCATGTAGACAATGTCGCAGAGAAGGGACAAAACTATTTCTTAAGGGAGAAAGATGTCAGGGTGCAAAATGCACTATGATTAAACGAAATTATATACCTGGTCAACACGGCTTGACGAGGCGACGCGGTAAAATGAGTGATTATAATCTACAGCTTAGAGAAAAACAAAAAGTAAAAAGAATATATGGAGTTTTGGAAAAACAGTTCAGGAATTATTTTGAGAAAGCGGATCGCAAAGAGGGCGTAACGGGTGAGATTTTATTACAAACATTGGAGACAAGATTGGATAACATTGTTTATAAACTGGGCTTTGCTTCGTCTAGAAAACAAGCCAGGCAACTAGTCAATCACGACCACTTTTGTGTTAATGGAAAAAAAGTTAATATTCCTTCCTTTCAAGTAAGACCCAAGGACTCAATCAGTGTAATTAAAGAAAGCATGGAGAATAAAAAGTTGGTTGAAAGGATTGAAGAACAGAACAAAAAAGCAAATATCCCCAGTTGGTTAAAAATAGATGCAAAGAAACTTGGCGGAGAATTAATTTCCATACCAACTAGAGATGAAATCGATCCAGAAATTAATGAACAATTAATAGTCGAGTTATATTCTAAGTAAAATAAATTAAATAAGGAGTAGATGACAATGTTATATGAGATTCATCTTCCAGAAATCAAAACTATAAAAAAAGAAGGGAACAGCGCAATCTTTGCGATTGAACCGCTTTATCCAGGTTATGGCATGACTTTAGGGAATTCTCTTCGAAGAGTTATCTTATCGTCTTTAAAAGGAGCTGCTGTAACCGCAGTCAAAATAGATGGTATCAGTCATGAATTTTCAACAATCAAGGATGTTAAAGAAGACGCAGTTGAAATTGTTCTTAATTTAAAAAGATTATGTGTAAAGAGTTTCAGTGATGAAGAAGAGACCATTATACTTGATGCAGCTGGACCAGGAGTTGTGACTGCAAAGCAGTTTACAAAAAATCCAAATATTGAAATAACAAATAACGACCACGTTATAGCTACATTGGATAACAAAAATTCTAAATTGCACATGGAGGTAAAAGTTGAAAAAGGACGGGGCTATGTGCCAGTAGAAAAAAGAGACAGTGGAAAGCTGGGAATTGATGTAATCGCGGTCGACGCTTTATATAGTCCAATAAAAAGAGTTAGATATAATGTCGAGAGTACTCGTGTTGGCCAGATGACAAATCTTGATCGACTTGTTTTTGAGGTTGAAACAAATGGTATTATTACTCCTGAAGAAGCAATTTCACAAGCATCAGAGATTCTTGTTGACCATTTTTTAGTACTTTCAGGCAAAGATACAGTTTGTCGTAAGACCGAGACAAAGGAAATAGCATTGGAAGACGCCGGTGACGACATTCTAATTGAAGAGGTCAATCTATCCCCACGTACAACTAATGCGTTGTTAAATAACGACATTAAAAGCATCTCAGACATCTTGATTTTGAATGATAGTGATCTTAAAACACTAAAAGGTTTCGGCAGTAAAGCTTTTGATGAAGTAAAAGAAAAAATCACTGAGCTAGGCTTAGATACAAAAGAGAATAAACCCGAGGAAGAATAGATAATGCATAGGCACCAGTATAAAGGAAAAAAATACAATCGGAACGTTGGCCCAAGGGGCTTGTTGTTAAGAAACTTAGCGACCTCTGTAATTTTATATGAAAAAGTTAAGACTACGACAACTAAAGCAAAAGGAATCCAACCAATTGTAGAAAAAATGATTACTCTTGCAAAAAAGGGGGACTTGGCAAGCATCCGATCAATTAATAGTTATCTACTTGATAGTCAAGCTGCAAAAAAATTAGTTGTTGAATTGGCCCCAATATATAAAGAGAGAAACGGCGGCTATACTAGAATAATTAAGTTTGGCTATAGAGCGGGGGACAACGCGGACTTGTCGATTATTGAACTATTGGATATTGAAAAACTAGACAGAAAAAGCTTAGAAGAAGAAAAAAAGAAGAACAAACCAGATGGTCAAAACAAAAAAGTTAAAAAAAAGACTGAATCAAAGAAAAACTCTAAAACTAAGGAAGTTGAATAGAAATGAAGACATATTGGGCAAAACCAACTCAGATTGAAAGAAAGTGGTTTTTAATTGATGCTAAGGATCAAACGCTTGGACGACTGTCAACGTCTGTAGCTAATATTTTACGTGGTAAGGAAAAGTCTATATACACACCATCAGTGGACTGTGGCGATTATGTTGTCGTTATAAACACAAAACTAGTGAAAGTAACCGGAAATAAATTAGACGATAAAAAGTATTATTCTCATAGTGGTTATCCAGGAGGAATCAAAGAAAAAACTCTCAACCAAGTTTTGAGTCAAGATGCTAACAAGGTTGTATTTCAAGCAGTACTTGGAATGTTACCAAAAAATAAATTATCGAATCAAATTATAAAAAAGATGAAACTATACCAAGGTTCTGAACATAAGAATACAGCTC
>CAZQGP010000107.1:0-3313 GCA_964593075.1 uncultured Candidatus Saccharibacteria bacterium | reverse complement strand
TTTTTTCAAGCAGAAGACGGCAAACGAGTTTCGCCTTAGTCTCGTGGGCTCGGAGATGTGTATAAGAGACAGGTCATATAGCTTAAAATACTTTTCTCTTGATAGCTCAAGTTCTCTCTGAGAATGCTTTAACTCTTCATTTTGCATCTCCAGCTCAATCTGGTGCACTCGCAGCTCATGAAACAGATTGTCGGTTTTTTGAGCAGAAAGAGCTTTTTTAGGATTAGTTGTTTCTAGCTTAAGCTTTTCAACAGCCAGCTGACGCAATTTTTCTGACGATTTATGCTCATCATTATTTATAGCCATATTTGTATATCTTTTAAAAATATTGATTAATTTTTAATTAAACTCAAGTCCATTTTGCTAAGGTCCAGGCTATCTTTTTGGCTGTCAAAAATGACAGCAAATTTGCCTTTACCCACCTGGTATGCGCATACATCGAAAGTTTGCTTCAGGTTCTTGGAAACAACTTTAAAGCTGGCTGTTTTGCCTGTGATGGCAACATTGCTATATGTTAAAATGAGATCCGTTGTTTTAATGTCCGGGTAAATTTCGGAGACCCTTCTCCCTAATATATCTTTGACACGCAGTCCTGTATGTTTTTCGAAAGCAGGATTAGCATCAATAAATATATAGTCAACAGGTTTACCGTTATCGTCAACAACAATCTCCTGAATTGCAATGGCATTAAAAGAGTGAGCAAATATACCAATATAATCTTCCCTCATCGAATTAGCCAGTTCCTGTGTTTTTTTAATTTCACTAATATTAATAAATGTTATAACTGCACCTTCAATAACATTGTCTGTGGTGCGGTAAGGCAAAATACGAAGTGAATACCAGACACCGCTTACAGTCTGAACCTCCTTGTCTTTTGGGATCAGTGTGTCAAGTACACTTTTTACATCAGCCGGCAAATTATTGTAATCTATCAAATTAGATGATATATGAGCTATTGGGCGTCCGACATCTGTCTGAATCAGATTTATTACCTGAGTTATAGCGGGTGTAAATCGTTTGATTAGAAGCTGATGATCTACGAAAATGGTGCCCAGTCCTGTGCCGGCAAGAAGGTTGTTCATATCGTTGTTGACTCTGGACAGATCACCTACCTTGTTTTGCAGCTCAGAGTTAACGGTGGAAAGCTCCTCATTTACTGACTGTAATTCTTCCTTGGATGTTTCCAGCTCCTCATTGGTAGACTGCAGCTCCTCATTGACGGACTGCATTTCCTCGTTGGAGGATTTCAACTCTTCGTTGGCAGTTTCCATCTCTTCATTGCTGGACTGAAGATATTCCTCAGCAGCACGAAGTTTATCGGTAAGTGTCTGAATTAAAGCATCAGTATCTGAATTGCTGATACCTTTGTCTGTACCTGAGGACTTGCTTTTTGCTGAATCACCATGCTCAAGATCTTCAAGCTTTTGGAAAATAATAAGAAACAGATTTTCCTGTAACATTGAGCCCACACCGGTAGTAACAGGTCTGATAGTCAGATTAACAGATGAAAAACCTCCGTTGGTTTTGACCTTGAGTCCGTTAACAGATACCATTTCTCTTGTAATAACGGCTTTATGCAGTGCGATAGTAAGGTCTCTCTGCAAGCCTTTTCGTGCCATCTTAAGGATGCTTTTTTCGAATTCACCTGGTGGTGGTTCAAGAAACATGCCTGTTCGTCCGTGAAGGTAGAGTATCTCACCGTTCTGGTTGACAAGCGCACCCACAGGTCCGAATTGCTCAAGAAGCGCACGTTCAGTAAGTTCTCTTAGTGGAAGTTTGTTTTCGACAGATATTTTTTCCAGTTTTGGTTTGTAATTGTCATCTGTCAGAGGCGGAATAAAGCTTCCTATTACCGGGTAATTTAAAAACAGGCTGTCTTTACGAACATATATTTTCGATGAACGATCAAGCGGGCTGAAAAGATTAATAAAGTCACCTACGGTCTCCGAAGAACCAAGGAAAAGAAATCCATTATGGTTTAGGGCATAATGGAAAAGCGGAATAATTTTCTTCTGAAGTCCTCCATCCATATAGATTAAGAGATTTCGGCAGCTTATTAAATCAAGCTTTGAAAATGGCGGATCTTTTATCATGTTCTGCTCGGAAAAAATCATCATGTCTCTGATATCCTTATGTATTCTGTAGGAGGTGCCGCCAATCTCCAGGGTAAAAAATCGTGCAAGACGTTCCGGCGAAACATCTATTGCTATGCTTGACGAATACACTCCGGCGCGAGCGATATCAACAGCGTGGCTGTCTATATCTGTTGCAAAAATCTGAACCTTAAAACTCTGCTTTGAGGCCTCCATATATTCTTTGATAAGTATGGCGATGGAATAAGCCTCTTCTCCCGTAGAACAGCCAACTACCCATATTCGTATCGTAGTATTATTGGAATTGATATTAAAGAGCTGCGGGATGACCTTTTCATTAAAGGCTTCAAATGTTTTGGGGTCACGGAAAAAATTGGTTACACCTATTAACAAATCTCGGAAAAGTGCTTCTATTTCCGGAGGACTTTGCTGTAGATATTTAACATAATTGGCCAGCCCCTTGATTTGATTGACTGCCATGCGACGCTCTATGCGCCTGTCGACAGTACTTCTCTTATACTGTGAAAAATCATGTCCGACCTGGCTGCGAAGTAAAATAAAAATCTTTTTAAGCGAATTATCTTCGCTTGGCTCCACAAATGAGGGCTTTTTAAAAATTTTTCCGAAAGCATGGTTAACGTATGCAATAAGCTGAGCAGGCATCTCCGCAGGGGGAAGGATATAGTCAACAAGTCCTGTGGATATGGCACTTCGAGGCATGCCGTCATATTCCGTAGATTCCGGATTCTGTGCTATGACCATGCCGCCTTCACCTTTTATTTCACGCACACCCAGTGTTCCGTCGCTTCCTGTTCCGGAAAGAACAATACATATTGCTCTCTCCTGCTGGTCATGAGCAAGGGAGCGGAAAAAAAAGTCGATAGGCAGACGCTGTCCTCGAGGGGAGCTTGGCTCCAGTAATTGCAGAGTTCCACCTAAAAAAGCCATATCCCGGTTGGGTGGAATAATATATGTGCAATTAGGCTCTACCTTTATCCCGTCTGTAACCTCAAAAACTTTCATTCTCGTGTATCGCTTGACAAGTTCCGTAAGAATGCTTTTGTGATCAGGGGCAAGATGCTGAACGAGAACAAAGGCCATTCCTGTGTCGATATCAGCAGGCATGGCGGAAAAGAATGCTTCAAAGGCCGCCAGTCCACCGGCTGTCTCTTATACACATCTGACGCTGCCGACGAATAGAGAGGTGTAGATCTCGGTGG
>CAZQGP010000106.1:0-9959 GCA_964593075.1 uncultured Candidatus Saccharibacteria bacterium | reverse complement strand
GGGTATAAGTGCAATCCTAGCTGTTAATTTGTCGTATAGGCTAAGTATGCACACAAATAAAATACATTTCTGTATATTACTTTTTTAACGTAGCTGGTGTATTCTTTAAAAAGAGTAAATAAAGGAGATGTGATGAGCAATAACAACAAAACATGTTGCCCTAAATTCGATCCTAACCTCTGGCGAGAGACAGAAATTACCTGGAAAGAAAAAATATTTATTAAAGATTATGTTCCCCAAGTTATGCACATCCCGATGCCGGGGTCATTTGGTAAAGCAGTCGGTAGAATGTGGAAAAAAATCGAAAAAGCCAATGCAAAGCCGGCTGAAAAAGATCAATTGATGCTTAGTCATGAACTTTCACCCTGGAAAAGTGAACTGTATATTTGTGTAACAAAAGAAGTCTCCGGGGCTGAAAATGTTAATATCTCAGGTACCTTTATGATTAAGGTTTTTGATGGTCCTTACAATTGTGTGCCAAAATGGATTAAAGAAATGGATCAATATGTTGAAGACAAAGGGAAAGAAGTAAAACAGTATTATTTTTACTACACTACCTGTCCCAAATGTGCTAAAAAGTATGGACACAACTACGTTGTTATCTTTGCCAAAATTTAATTTTATTAACCAGAGAAATAAATGTATATCACTGCCTCACAACTCTACAACTATATCGTTTGCCCACATAGGGTGTGGCGGGATGTTTACGGTCCAGTAGATGAGAAAATAATAGAACCGAACGCTTTTGTCCAGATGCTTTGGGACAAAGGAGTACAACATGAAAATAAGATTGTTAGTGGAATGGATGTTCTAGATTTGTCAGTCGGTTCTAGAGAAGAAAGATTTAATAAAACAGTGCAGGCCATGGAAAATAAGGTTGATTGGATCTATCAAGGGGTTCTTATCTCCGATAAGCTACTTGGAATTCCTGATCTAATAAAGAAAACATCGGAGGACGACTATATCCCAGTTGATGTAAAGAGTGGGATGGGGTTAGAAGGAGTGGACGAAGAAACAGAAAATGCTGGCAAACCAAAAAAACATTATGCGGCTCAACTCTGTCTATATGTTGAGGCTCTACAAAATCTCGGTTTTACAAAAGAAAACAAAGCGAAAGTAATAGATATCCATGGAAATGAGATCGATTACAATCTCGATGAGATGATCGGCAAAAGAACGCCGATAACTTGGTGGGAATACTACCAACAAATTAAATATGAGGTCGAAAAGTTGCTTGAAAATCGAGAAAAAAATAAACCTGCCATGGCAGGAGTTTGTAAGCTCTGCCCTTGGTATATATCCTGTAAAAAATGGGCCAAAGATGAGCACGATTTGACAAACATATTTTATCTAGGCAGATCAAAAAGAGACAGAATAAACGAAGACTTGGGGATTGAAAAGGTTGAAGATATAATTAATATAAACCTTGAGGAAATAAAAAGTCGGAGAGCTAAAAATAAACAATTTCTTGCAGGAGTTGGTGAGAAAACATTAGCCAAAATTATGGTTAGAGCCGATATTCTAGCGAACGATAAAGATCCAGTAGTGTATGAAAACATTGTTTTTCCAAAAGTTACGTTTGAGCTTTTTTTTGATATTGAGGATGATCCAACTCAGGATTTTGTATATTTACATGGGGTATACGAAAGAAACAACAAGACAGGGCAAGAAAGGTTTCTTGATTTCACGGCGAGAGAATGCACTTCAAAAGGAGAAAAAGAAGCCTGGTCAGAGTTCTGGGAATATATTCATAGTCTTCCATTGAACGATTTTTCAGTTTACTACTATTCTCCTCATGAAAAAACAGTTTACAAGAAAATGCAGCAACTCTATCCCGACGTTATCTCGAAGGAAGAAGTGGATGATTTCTATGATTCGGTTAATGTTATTGATCTGTATCAAATTGTATTAAAATCAACGGATTGGCCATTATCTAGTTATTCAATCAAGGCAATAGCGGTTTATCTCGGGTTTTCGTGGAGAGACGAATCGCCCTCAGGGGCTCTTTCAATTCAATGGTATAATGACTATCTAAAGACAAAAGATGAAAAAATTCTCACTCGGATTCTTGAATATAATGAAGACGATTGCAAGGCCACAATGGTAGTGAAAGACGGGATAGAAAAAATATGTCAGAAAAAGATATAAACTCAGAGACAGCAAAATCAAGTAAAGTCGACGGTGAATTTGATTTTGCTGAAAATGAAAATATCTGCGATTCTGAAAGATTGGCTTTGCTCAGAGATTTAAGCGACGAAGTTTATGACCCAAGCTCTCTTATACGTTTGCGTGAAAAAGAGATCGAGGAAATAAATTTGGGATGGCTAGACGGTGTCAGTGCATATTTATTACCAGACATACCAGGTAAAGATGGTGGAGATTTAGAAACAATTAGGGAGATACAGACCAAAGATGGTCCCCAATATGTTATGAAAACTGCCGAAAGATTATTTGTAAAAGTTAACCAGGGGCATATGTGGAAAGTCCCCATAGAGGAGAATCCCTATTTTAGAGTTGGTCTTTCAACGTGTAGCGTACTGGTTGGTAAAAGCAATAACACCATAATAGTGGCTCATGTTAGTTACTCGGACAAAGAAGAAACTGAACAAGCGATTGATTTTATGGAAGAGAATGGAGTGGACAAAGATAACATATTCGTGGTTGCAAGCGTCTCTGATGCAGAAGAAAAAAGTGGAGATTTGGGTAGGCCTTGGCTCAAGAAAAAGGAAAGTTATGAGAACTATGGCATCAAACCGGAACAAATATTAACTTTTGAACATCATTTTGAATCAGACGAAAAGAACGGAGGAAAGGATTCAAACTTAACTGAAGTGTTAATAACCCCCAGCTTGTTAATGAAGTGGTCTTATGATGCCAGAATAAGCATGGTAAATGGGTTTATGAAGAATGTACGTATAAGTGATTTTCGAGATGAAGAGAGTCTTAAAATGTCTGCATAAAACCGTTTTTTAGAGTAAAGGTCGAAGATGTAGAGGATAACCTAAAATATATTTGGCGTAGTTTTTGACAAATCTCGAGAAACATTTTTGCAGAAAACAGATTTAATATGAAAAATACAAAAGTAAAAAAAAGACTAAAAAGAATCCAAATACGAAAATACGCGCCAGAAGATTTCGACTATTTGCTTAAATTTTTAGAAGAAATAGACGGTGATTTCTATCCTCCTTTATCAAAAAGACGTGAATTAATTCAATATCTGAGAGAAGACTTAATAAATCCGAACGTAACGCTAGTTGTAGAATACGATAGAAACATTATTGGTGTCGCAAATCTACAACTTGATTGTCCAAGTTTTGGTGAATGTTATATTAATACGTTAGGGATTTCGGCAGAACATAGAAGACAAGGTCTTGGGTCTAGGCTAATGACAGATATTTTAAATGAAGCAGTAATTTTAAAATATAAGAAAATAAAAGTACGGACGTGGTCAACCAATAAAGCTGGAATTAATTTGTACACAAAATTTGATTTTTGTATTGATCATATTATAAAAAATGATCGTAGCCATGGAGTGGATAGCATATATTTTTGGAAGAAGCCATGAAAAAACCCTTGGTCACGATAACTTTAGATTGGACGCAAATAGAGCATAAATTAGAATTTTTTAAAACAAACGATATCTCTAATCTAGGTAAAATAACTCAAGTACAGGCAGTTTGTTTTTCTGATAAAGATCAGGTTGTTTTATACTATAATGATAAAGAAAAGTATGGATGCCCGGGGGGACATTTAGAAAAAGACGAACAATTTGAAGAAGCCCTGGAAAGAGAAATATACGAAGAGATTGCGGCAAAAATGCTTTATTGTGAACCGATTGGTTATTTAAGGTCGACAAATTTACAGAGCGGGAACGTTACTTATAACTTACGGTATTGGGCAAAAGTAGTCTTACTTGACGAACCAGTAAACGATCCCTGTGATCCACATAGAGAAAGGTTTGTTTTTACAACAGAAGAAGCCATTTTGAAATTGAATTGGGGCGAAATGGGTCAAACCTTGGTTAAGTTAGCCGAAAAGATGTTTATCTCAAAAAATAATAATAATTAATCATAGTTTAAATTTAAGATTTATTTATACCGTATTTGCCCATTAAATAAGGAACACGAAGGAAAACATAAACTATATTGGAGAATATATGCTGTATATAGATTACATAAAAAAAATAAAAAAATGTCCTTTCTGTGACGAAGGGACGAGGAGGGTTTTAGACGAAAATGAATATTCGTACATAACTTATGCCCTCGCGCCGTATCACAAGTATCATCTATTAGTTGTGCCGAAACGACACGTTGAGAATATCAAAGATTTAAAGTGGTTAGAGCAAATAAGCATGACAGCGCTTCTAAGCAAGGGGATTAAAGGACTAGACAAATTAGGACACAATGATTGTTCGATCCTAGTCAGAGACGGAATAGCGCCACATAAGAGCTTGAAACATTTGCATTATCATATCATTCCCGGAGGAATTATTGAAGATATTAGCGAAGGGATTCAGGTTAGAAAATTATTAACAAAAAAAGAAGAAAATAAATTAATAGATGAACTAAACAATGTGGCTGGAATATGAAAATTCATTTTGTTTGTACTGGGAATACATTTCGAAGCCGTTTAGCAGAAGCGTATTTAAAATCAAAATTAATTCCAAATTTAGACGTAACTTCAAGTGGGATAGAGGCGGATAAAAATTTAAATGGCACTATTTGTGAATTGACCATAAAAATTTTAATTGAAAATAACATTGAGTCTTTTGCCTCTAATTATTGGACATTAACAAGTGCTAGTATTTTAGAAAAACAGGATTTGATTGTCTTTATGAAACAAAACCATTTTGATTTTTGTATTAATAAACTAAAAGCAGAGATAAAGAAATATATAATATGGGATATAAACGACATTGACACAAAAAAAGAGGATGAATCGCTTGAAAGCTTTGCTCAAAACACTTTTAGTAAGATAAAAGAAGGGGTTGATGAGTTGAATATATAAAATTGGGAATATATTTATTGAAAGTTTTGTATTTAAGTTAAATTTATTTATATTGAAATAGGCATAAATAATTTGATGAACAACATTTGTAAAATCGTTTAAAACAAGGGTAGAATAGATTATAATGGCCAAGCCATGAACGAACTTGAAGAAATAAAAAACAAAGTTGATATAGTTGAATATGTTGGAAAATATGTACAACTTAAGCAGTCAGGACGCAACTTCAAGGGTCTCTGTCCTTTTCATAGTGAGAAAACGCCGTCATTTATGGTCAGTCCGGAAAAACAAATATGGCATTGTTTCGGCTGTAACGAGGGTGGAGATGTGATATCTTTCACCGAAAAGGTGGAGGGCTTAACATTTCCGGAAGCCGTAAAAGAGCTAGCCGAGAGAAGCGGAGTAAAGTTGTCTCAGAATTTTTCAGTGCGGAAAGAACCAACGGATAAACTATATACAATTAATGAACTAGTATGTGGCTATTATGAAAAAGGCTTTCAAGCAGTTGAAGGTAAGAAGGCTATGGTTTATCTAAAAAAACGCGGGATGGAAGATAAAACGATTAAGGAATTTCGGTTGGGTTATTCTCCGGCTCAAGGTGAAATAATTATTAAGGAATTAACCGCACTGGGTTACTCAAAAGAGGACTTGGTTAAAGCAGGCGTTGCTACTTCTAAAAACAATCGGGTGATCGATCAATTTAGAAACCGTCTTATGTTTCCAATAACAAATGTTCAAGGTAAGGTTACGGGCTTTTCAGCTCGAGTTTTAGACGATTCTTTACCAAAGTATATCAATACTCCAGAAACACCAATTTATCACAAATCTAGTACTCTTTTCGGTTTAGACAAGGCCAAAGAACAAGTCAGAAAGCAAGACCACTTAATATTAGTTGAAGGGAATATGGATATGATATTTTCATATCAGGCCGGAGTGAAGAATGTTGCAGCTTCAAGCGGAACAGCTTTAACGGAATCTCAGCTTGATTTGATAAAAAGGTTTACAAAAAATATTAAAATTGCTTTTGATGTCGATCTTGCCGGCCAGAATGCGACCAAAAGGGCTATAGAATTAGCGCAAGATAAAGGGTTCAACATCAAAGTCATTGAGGTGCCGGAAGGCAAAGACCCAGCCGACTTAGTGAAAAACGATCCAGACAAATGGATAAAGGCTTGTAAAAAGGCAAAATATGTGGTAGATTATATATTTGATAGTACCTTCGTACGATATGATATTTCTAATATTTTGGATAAAAAAAGAGCAACGAAAGAATTGCTTGAAACTATATCGCGCCTACCAGACCCTGTTGAAAAAGAACATTATTTACAAATATTAGCTCAACGGATTGGTGTTAGTATGCAGGCTTTGACTGATGCTCTCCGTAAAGCGAAGGGTGCGAAAATTTCTCAAACAAAAAAGTCAGAAATAGTAACTAAAAAAAACGAAGAGAAAAAAACAATACCTATCAGTTTGGAAGAACATGCCATGTCGCTGCTCTTCGTGGCTCCAAATTATGCTGACTTCTTTTTTAACAAACTAAGAACAGAAGATTTTATTGAGCCAAGATTGAATAAGTTTGCTACGGAACTTCGTCAGATTAACAGCGATAAAGGTCAAATTGATCTAAGGAAATGGCAAAAAAATCAAGCAAAAGACGATCAGGAATATATTAATGCATTAACTTTAAGAATTGAAAATGAATTTGAAATAATAAACGACGAAAGTTTGGGAGAAGAGATATTTAGCTCAGTCTTGAGGTTGCGTCACAATAATTATGAAAAAGCAAAAAAAGGGCTGATTGGGCAGTTACAAGAAGCAGAAAATTCAAAAAACCAAGAAGGGCTAAAGAAGATAATGAAAGAACTACAAGGGTTAATTGAACAAGAGAGAAATATCTAAAGTTTTAAGTTATCGATAATGGATAATTTCGTATGCAATAAATGACTAGGGAAAAGGAGAAAAATGGCAAAAAAGAAAGAAGAATTCGACGGTGAAATTGATCAATTAATCCAAAAGGGTCGGGAGCAAGGCTTCGTTACTCAAGAAGAAATTCTATCAAAATTCCCAGACGCAGAAGAAAACGTTGATAAAATTGATGATTTATATGCCACTTTGTCTGAACAAGGAATTGAGATAGTTGATGCTCGAGAAAAAATGATTTGGGGAAATGGTCAAGAAATTGATTTAGAAAAAGAAACTTTTGATGATATCAGTGAACTGGCTGACGACTCCGTTAGAATGTATCTTCGGGAAATTGGCCGAATTCCCCTTTTGACTTGGGACGAAGAAGTTGAGTTAGCGAAAAAAATTGAAAAAGGCGACATGCAGGCTAAAAAACGACTGGCAGAGGCAAATATGCGTTTAGTGGTTTCGATTGCAAAACGTTATATCGGTCGTGGCTTAGACCTCTTGGACCTTATCCAGGAAGGGAACACGGGGCTGATAAGAGCGGTTGAGAAGTTTGACTATACTCGTGGGTATAAATTTTCAACATACGCTACATGGTGGATTAGACAGGCAATTACCCGAGCAATCGCAGACCAAGCCAGGACGATTCGTATTCCAGTCCATATGGTGGAAACTATAAATAAACTAATACGAACTGAGAGAAAACTTGTGCAAGAACTCGGTCGAGAACCATTACCAGAAGAAATTGCGAGCGAAATGGAGATTGAAGTAGAGAAAGTAAATCATATATTAAAAATAAAGCAGGAACCAGTATCAATTGAATCACCAATCGGGGAAGAAGAAGATTCTAGATTGGCAGACTTTATCCCGGACAACGATTCTGATACCCCAGAGGAGGCAGCTACCTACCAACTTCTAAAAGAACATATTAACGAAGTTTTAGAACTACTAACTCCTCGAGAACAGCGCATTCTAAAAATGAGATTTGGCCTGGAGGCAGGCAGATCGCACACCCTGGAAGAAACCGGTCAAGAGTTTGGGGTTACGAGAGAAAGAATCAGACAGATTGAATCAAAGGCTCTTCTCAAATTAAAAAAACATCGAGACTCAAAAAAGCTTAGAGACTATCTTTCGTAGTTTGTATAGGAAAATAGATTATTTAAGAGAGGGGAATATATTTCTGAATTTCTAAAATAATAATAATAGAAATAAATTGTTTTGTTACCTAATAATATTGAAGAATACTCCTGTTTATGTATAATGTATGCGACCGCGAAGGAGAACCTATATAATATTAAGGAGTTAGAATGATAAAGGCTCCACCTTGCAGTGGCTGTAAAAGCACGATGGTAAACAAACAAGAATGCACTAATGACTTGTGTCAATACAGCGCGTCGTTTGATGGCTTAAAAGCGGCGGAGGTGCGGGTTAAAATCGCAGAAGCAGTAGCAAACAGCAAAAAAGTTTATCAGGGTGGGAATCATTTCATAACTACTTAAAAAACAACTTATCTAAAAAACCGAGAAGGATCGAAAATTAGGATTAATTGACTTCAGTTATATCCCCAGTATTTAACCAGATTGGTAGATAAGTCGGCCCATTTACCCTTAAATCTTGGGAAAATGGGCCGATTGTTTCTCTAGTTTGTTGGGTATCATGCTAGAATTAACATATGAAAAAACAAAAAATTGTAATTATTGATGGACACGCTATAATTCACAGGGCGTATCATGCTATCCCACCGCTAACCACCAAAAATGGAGAAATCGTGAATGCAGTTTATGGTTTTTCGGTAATATTGTTAAAGGTGATTAAAGATTTATCCCCCGACTTTATCGTTGTAGCTATGGATTTGCCTGATAAAACTTTTAGACATCATGAATATAAAGAGTATAAAGCAAACAGACCGACAGCGCCTGATGATTTGATAGTACAGTTTGGACTTGTGCGTGAAGTTATTAAGGCTTTTGACATACCAATATTCGAAGAGCCAGGCTATGAAGCAGACGACTTAATTGGTACGTTAGCCAAAGAAGTAAAAAAGGAAAACAATGTTGAAGCCTATATTGTTACTGGTGATCTGGATGAACTGCAACTGGTCGACGAAACAACGTGGGTTTACACAATGAAGAGAGGTTTTACAGATATCGTAATCTACGATCGTGCGATGATTAATGAAAGATATGGCCTAGAGCCAGAGCAATTTGTCGACTTTAAGGCCCTTAAGGGTGACCCAAGTGACAACATACCCGGCGTTGCTGGAATTGGGGAAAAAACAGCAGCGGGCTTAATCCAAGAGTATGGAAGCCTGGATCAAATATACAGAAAACTAGGGGAGATTAAGCCCGCTATCGCAATAAAACTTGAAGAGAACAAAGAGACGGCATATTTAAGTCAAAGATTATCTAAGATAATTACTAATGTGCCTATTGATTTTGAATTAACACATTGTCGTACGCATGAATTTGATCGCAATCTTGTATTCGAGCTCTTCCGGCGCTTGGAATTTAAATCACTATTGAGTAAACTGCCAGGACAGCCGGATCAAGCCGGTTTATTCGATAGTATAGCTTCAAAGACGGGAAACCATAAACACCGAACAAGAGCAAACTATTACACGGTGCAAACAGAACAGGAACTTGTTTCGCTCGCCAATAAAGCAAAAAATTCAAAGATAATAGCAATTGATACTGAAACAGATTCTGTCGATGAAATTAGTGCGAACCTAGTCGGAATATCAATAGCTCTTGTTGGGGGCGAAGGCTACTATATCCCAATAAGGCATAATGAAGGAAGTCAGTTAAATATAAAAATTATTAAAAAGTACTTAGACCCTGTTCTTTACAGTCAGGTGGCTAAAACAGGTCATAATATAAAGTTTGATTATGTGGTACTAAAAAATGCTGGTTTTAATATCGCTAATATTACTTTTGATACTATGATTGCGGCATATCTCTTGAACCCAAACGCAAGAGCTCAAAAATTAGAAAATTTAGCCTTCTCAGAATTAGGAGTTGAAATGTCTAAAATTGAAAGCCTAATTGGTT
>CAZQGP010000105.1:0-7946 GCA_964593075.1 uncultured Candidatus Saccharibacteria bacterium | reverse complement strand
GGTTTTATGGTTTGCTTTAGTAATGTTAAAGCAGTCTAAATTTAAATTACAGTCTAAATTCAAGCCAACTGGTGACCAGCCAACAGCTATTACTAAATTAGAGAAAGGACTAGGCTCTGGTTTTAGAGATCAAGTGCTTTTGGGTGTGACCGGATCAGGTAAGACATTCACTATGGCTAATATTGTTCAAAGTCAACAACGACCAACTTTGGTGATTTGTCATAATAAAACTTTGGCCGCGCAACTAGCCTCTGAATTCCAAAAGTTTTTTCCAGAAAACGCCGTGCATTATTTTGTTAGTTATTATGACTATTATCAGCCCGAAGCATATATCCCCAGAACCGATACATATATCGAAAAGGATGCTTCTATTAATGAAGAAATCGATCGTTTGAGAAATGCCGCAACAAGTGCTCTTTTATCTCGTACTGACACCTTAATAGTTGCCAGCGTCTCATGTATTTATGGTCTGGGAGAACCGGATGTTTATGAAAAACTATCAATTGAATTTAAGGTTGGTGAGGAACGAAAAAGAGATAAGGTCTTAAGGCATTTAACCGACATCCAATATGAAAGAAACGATAAAGGTTTCGAAAGAAGTAAATTCCGGGTTAGGGGAGACGTTCTTGATATTTATCCATCCTACGAAGAAAATGCAATTCGTTTGGAATTTTTTAATGGGAAGATAGAGAAAATTAAAAGGTTTAATCCTTTAACTGGAGAGATAATCAATGCGTTAAATTCTGTCATAATATTTCCGGCAAAACATTTTGTTACTCCGAAGGAAAGGCTTTTGGATGCCATTAAAAAGATTAAGAAGGAATTAGCCGTAAGTATTAGGGAATTTAAAAAAACTGGCAAATATTTAGAAGCAGAAAGACTAGAACAAAGAACAAATTATGATATGGAGATGTTAGACGAAATTGGCTATTGTACAAGCGTAGAGAACTATTCTAGATATCTATCAAATCGTAGCCCAGGAGAACAGCCGGCAACCCTGATCGACTATTTCCCAGACGATTTTCTCGTTTTAATCGATGAGTCACACATGACTATTCCACAAATAAGAGGAATGTATCGAGGGGATAGGTCTCGTAAAGAAACTCTTGTAAACTATGGTTTCAGATTACCGAGTGCTTTAGACAATAGACCCCTGAAATTTCATGAATTTGAAGACCATATTAAACAAGCAATATATGTTTCGGCCACACCAGGAGAATATGAGTTCTCAAATAGTACAAAAGGATTAATCCAATCCTCTGCTCAGTATTACGAAGAAGTGAAGAAAGGGGCTGATCTCCCTGGAGTATCAGAACAAGTTATAAGACCCACAGGCTTGCTTGATCCCAAAGTTGAGATTCAACCGACTAAAGGCCAAATAGATAATTTAATTGAACAAATTAGAGCAACGGTAATGAAAAAACAAAGAGTTTTGGTGACCACATTAACCAAGAGAATGGCTGAAGAACTTGCTCAATATCTTTCAGAGTTGGATATTAAAGTTAAATACCTCCATTCTGAAATTCATACACTTGACCGACCAGAAATCATAAGAGAATTGAGGCTGGGAGTATATGATGTTTTGGTAGGTATCAACCTTTTGAGAGAAGGGATTGACCTCCCAGAAGTATCAGTGGTAGCCATATTGGACGCTGACAAAGAAGGTTTTTTAAGAAGCGAGCAAGCCTTGATTCAAACCATTGGAAGAGCTGCTCGACATCAAGATGGCCGGGTCATTATGTATGCAGACAATATAACCGAATCCATGAAACGAGCGATTTCTGAGACAGAGAGGAGAAGAAAGATTCAAACAAGCTATAATAAAAAACATGGAATTACGCCGAAGACAATAAAGAAAAAAATAGCTGATTCAATGAAGAAAAAAATTGAAAACAACAGGGAGAAAATCGAGTTCGATGTAACTCAAATACCAAAAGACGAGGCCGAAAGACTATTAAGGGATTTGGAGAGAAAAATGAATTTATTTGCCAAAAGCTTTGAATTTGAAAAAGCTGCCCAAATTCGAGATCAAATAAAAGATATACGCCATGAGATAGAACAAAACGATTTTAAGAATAAATTAAAAAAATATTAATTAGTTTTTACCTACCAGCTAGGGCACTAGCCCTAGCTGGTAGGTTTCGGTTTGGGGTTATATGAAGGAACCTTAATGGTCGTAATCCGGGTATTTCCTTTTATTTTGAGACGTATTGTTCCGCCGATTAGCAAAAGCAGCGCTTTTGTTAATTCCAGTCCTCTACCGTGGCAACTGCCGATATTTGAGTTTCCAAGTATTTTATCATCCTCCCTAACGCAATCAAAATCGCGCATTCCAGGCTGTTTGGAATTAATGACCTCTACTTCTATTCCCTTATCTAATTGTTTTATAGTAACCACAACATCGCTTCCATGGATGAGTCCGTTATTTACTGCCTCACTCGTGATAGACACTATAGGGGGAATAGACTCTTTTTTAATATCACAATCTATTGCTTTCGCTTCAAGTTTTTCTCGAATCCTTTCAGTTGGACTTTTGCCTTCAAAATTAATATCTGGCATGGAATTAAGAACAAAGCGAATCGGCAATGTAGTCATAGATGCCTGCCTCCTTTGAAATGTCAAAGACCAAACCTATTTTATTGTCTCAGTTGTATTTAATTTGTCAAATCGAAACCCTTGAAAAGCGTTGGCAAAAAGCGTACAATAGTTAAGTTTCTGAAGGCTAATTTGGGGTTAATATGAGTAACAATATCGTTATAAATGGTGCTCGTGAACATAATTTAAAAAATATTGATGTCACTATTCCGCGTGACAAATTAGTCGTAATTACTGGTTTATCGGGCTCTGGCAAATCATCGTTAGCGTTTGACACTATATATGCCGAAGGTCAAAGACGGTATGTAGAGAGTTTGTCGAGTTATGCACGACAATTTTTGGGATTGATGGAAAAGCCAGACGTAGACCAGATTGAAGGGCTTTCTCCTGCTATTTCAATCGACCAAAAATCAACAACCAAAAACCCTCGTTCTACAGTTGGCACTGTTACTGAGATATATGATTATCTGAGATTACTTTATGCAAGAGTTGGAATTCCGCACTGTCCGATATGTGGGAGAGAAATTTCAAAGCAGACCATTCCTCAGATCGTAGAACAAATATTAGAAAAACCAAAAGAAACAAGATTTATGGTACTAGCCCCAATCATAAAAGATAAAAAGGGAATCCATAAATATGTTTTTGAAGGATTAAAAAAAGCTGGCTATGCGAGAGTTAGGATTGATGGGAAAGTATTCGATATAGACGAAGAAGTAAATCTTGATCGAAATAAAAAACATAGCATTGAAGCAATTGTTGATCGATTGATAGTGGACGGAGAGGTTAGAAAAAGGTTAACAGAATCGGTTGAAACGGCTCTTAATCTTGGTGAGGGCATGATTATTTATTTGAATAATGAAACCGACGAAGAAGAAATATTTTCACAAAATTTTGCCTGTCCACAGTGCCATATAAATTTACCAGAGATATCACCTAGAAGCTTTTCATTCAATAGCCCACATGGTGCTTGTCCGGTTTGTACGGGTCTAGGGACTAGACTCGAGATTGATCCTGGCCTAGTTGTCCCAAACACAAAATTAAGCATTGCCGAAGGGGCTATTCGATATTGGAACAGAACAACCGACAAACTGCATTGGTACACAAAACTCTTAAAGGAAGTTGGTCAGAGATATAATTTTACGGTTGATCAACCGATATCAACTATCCCTAAAAAAGCATTTGAATTAATAATGTATGGCACTGGTAACGAGATTTTTTCTTTTCAGTTAGGGACTCGAATGTACGAATCAACCTATGAGGGAGTAGTTTCAAATCTAGAAAGGCGATACCACGAAACAGACTCAGATTATATACGGACAGAGATTAGAAAATATATGACCGAAAGAACTTGTCCTAAATGTCGTGGAGATAGACTAAAACCTGAATTTTTGGCAGTTACGATAGATAAAATCTCGATAGTCCATGTTACTAAACTTTCAATTGATGGTTGTTTGGATTTATTTAATAAAATCAAACTATCAGAGAAAGAGCAAATAATTGCGAAGCAAATATTGAAAGAGATAAAAGAACGTTTAAGTTTTTTACTAAACGTTGGTTTGGAATATCTAACGCTGAATAGGACGGCGAGCACTTTATCTGGCGGCGAAGCACAAAGAATTAGATTGGCTACTCAAATTGGCTCGTCTTTGATGGGAGTAATATATATATTAGACGAACCTTCAATTGGATTACACCAAAGAGACAATTATCGCCTGATCAATACCTTAAAGAACTTACGCGATTTAGGAAATACAGTAATTGTAGTAGAGCACGATAAAGACACGATGGAAGAAGCTGATTGGCTAATAGACGTAGGTCCTGGGGCAGGAGAAAAAGGAGGAGAAATTATTGCGGAAGGAACACCGATCCAAGTAAAAAACAATCCAAAATCTCTTACGGGCCAATATTTATCTGGGAATAAACAAATTAGTTGTCCTTCGGGTAGGAGACCCGGGAATGGTAATAGCATAACAATCGTTGGGGCCAAAGAAAATAATTTAAAGAATATAGATGTTACAATTCCTTTAGGAAAATTGATTTTGATTACTGGGGTCTCTGGATCAGGTAAATCTAGCCTAGTGAATGACATTTTAGCCAAAAAATTGTCGCAAGTTTTTCATAGGTCACAAGAACAGGCGGGTGAACATAAAGAGATCACTGGATTAAAGAATTTAGACAAGGTAATTGATATTGACCAATCTCCGATTGGCCGAACGCCGAGATCAAACCCGGCTACTTATACAAAAGTTTTTGATGATATAAGGGAACTTTTTTCAACCGTTCCAGAAGCAAGAATTAGGGGTTACAAAAAAGGACGTTTTAGTTTTAACGCCAAAGGTGGTGGGAGATGTGAAGTATGTCGAGGAGAAGGCATTTTAAAAATTGAAATGCATTTTTTGCCAGACGTCTATATTACTTGCGAAGAATGTAGCGGGAAAAGATACAATAAAGAAGCGCTGGAAATCCACTATAAGGGAAAAAATATAGCCGACGTTTTAAGCATGACAGTTGGTGAAGCCTATGAATTTTTTCAAAACATACCTCAGATAAAAAGAAAACTAGAAACTTTAGTCGAAGTTGGTTTAGGGTATATCAGGCTTGGGCAGTCGGCGACTACGTTGTCGGGAGGAGAAGCACAGCGAGTTAAGTTGGCTAGCGAACTTTCAAGGAGATCAACGGGTAAAACATTATACATTTTGGATGAACCAACTACTGGGTTGCACTTCGATGATGTAAATAGACTTATGTTTGTTCTAAATAAATTAGTTGATTTGGGTAATACGGTTTTGGTTATTGAACATAATTTGGAAGTAATTAAATGTGCTGACTGGATTGTTGATTTAGGACCCGAAGGTGGAAACAAGGGCGGCGAAATTGTTGCATATGGAACTCCAGAGCAAGTATCAAGAGCAAAACAATCATATACTGGCCAGTATCTTTCTAAGATTTTGAATTAAAATAATGAAAATATTGAACAAAAACATTGTTCAAATAATTGAAAGTTTGCCGAAAGAACCAGGGATATATATCTATCGTGATGCTAATCAAAAAATAATATATGTAGGCAAGGCTATCAATTTAAAAAATAGAGTATCCTCATATTTTAAAGGGAAAAACCTAGACCCGAAAACCACAAAACTAGTGGAAAACATTCATAATTTAGAATTTGTTGTTTGTGGTTCAGAAATAGAAGCTCTTTTGCTTGAATCTGAATTAATAAAGCGCTATAAACCAAAGTACAACATTGACTGGAAGGACGATAAAAATTATTGCTACATAAGAATATCGGATGATGAATATCCTAGAATTTTTGTTGTTCGGCAGATGGATGAAAGTGCTAGCAGATATATCGGACCATTTGTTGACGTTTTAGCTGTAAAAAATTCACTAAAAATATTAAGAAAAGTCTTCCCTTATTGTACCTGTAGGGTGGCCAACGATAAAGTTTGTTTGTATTACCACCTAAGGCTTTGCAGAGGGCACGGACAAGGATATATTAGCCCATCAGAATATAGAAAAACGGTAAGAAACCTGGAAAACTTTCTCAATGGTAAGAAAGAAATAGTGGTAAAAAATTTACAAAAAGAAATGAAAGACCTATCTAAGCAAAGTGAATTTGAAAAAGCTGCAGAAGTGAGAGATAAGTTGATTTCTTTAGACAAAATTAGACTGATGCATATTCTCGAGAACCAACGTGATACAAATCTAGACAAAGCTCTAGCAGGGCTTATGAACATGTTGAGTTTGCCAAAAATTCCTAATAGAATCGAATGCTATGATATTTCAAATATTTCGGGGAAATTCGCTGTTGGCTCAATGATTGTCTTTGAAGACGGGATTCCTAAGAAAAGCGATTATCGAAGATTTGAAATAAAGAACGTAAAACAAATAAATGATTTCGCCATGCTTCAAGAAGTTTTACGTAGACGATTTACTAATACAAACAGAAGAAACGACAAGTCATTCGAAGCTAGTCCCGATTTAATCATTATTGATGGTGGGAAAGGACAGCTTTCATCAGTCAAGAAAGAATTAATGTTGTTGAAAGTCTCAATTGAGACAATTGGGTTAGCAAAAAAAAATGAAGAAATAATACATTTAGATAAAAAGAATATTTTTTACAAACTTAAAACTGACGGAAACTCGGAAGTCCGCTTTTTGCTACAAAGAATCAGGGACGAAGCTCATAGGTTCGCCATTACTTACCATCGGAATAAAAGATCAAAAGCGTTGACAGCATCGACTTTAGATACAATTGTTGGTGTTGGTCCAGTTTCAAAAAATTTATTAATAAAGAAATTTGGTACAATAAGTGAGATAAAAAAAACAGAAGAAGAGTCAATAGCCAAGATAGTCGGTCCAAAGTTGGCGACTAAAATAAAAAAAGATTTATGAAAAAAATTGTAGTTATAGGTGGTGGCACCGGATTGTCGACTTTGCTTAGATCGATTAGAGATTATCCAATCGATATTGCAGCCGTAGTCACTATGGCTGACGATGGCAAAAGTACGGGTCAGTTACGTCGTGATTTCGAGATGTTGCCTCCGGGAGACATACGTAAATGCATAGCAGCTCTATCTGATAAAGAGGATTTATTATTAGATCTATTCCAATATAGATTTAAAAAAGGAGTTGGTTTAAAGGGTCACTCAATGGGTAACTTATTAATAAGTGCAGCCCAAGATATATATGGCAATTTCGAATTAGCAACCGAGGGAATTTGCAAAATTTTATCAATTAAGGGTCGAGTAATTCCATCAACCCTACAGCAAGTTTGTTTAAACGCAAAATTTGACAATGGCAAAAGAGTTAAGGGTGAATCCAAAATTACCAAGTATGGTTATAATCATAAAATAGAGAATATTTATTTCAGTCAAAAAAAAGCCAAGGCAAATAATAAAGCACTCGAAGCAATAGATAAGGCAGATTATATTTTTGTAGGTCCTGGCAGCCTATTTACGAGTATTATTCCTAATTTCTTATTATCAGATATTTTGAGGCATTATAAAAAAAGCAAGGCCGTAAAAACATATGTTTGTAATGTCTCCACAGAAAGAGGAGAAACAGACGAATTTACGCTCAATAATCACTTAGAAGTTTTAACAAGTTATGGCTTAGATTTTGATATTATTTTAGCAAACAATAAGAATTTTAGAAGCGGACATGGAGACGGTTATATAAAACAAGTTATTATCGATCAAAACACTGAAAGTCTTTTTTCCTCTCGATTAGTAGCAAAGGATTTAATTAACAATAAAAACCCTCTGTATCATGAAATAGATAAAATTGGAAAAGAAATATGGGCAATAATATTGAAATATAAAAAAAGCAGACTATAGCAACCCCATTAC